>CAZZLE010000118.1:0-2235 GCA_964654595.1 uncultured archaeon
TGAAAGCCAAGATTACAGCTTTGATGAGCTTCTTGAGTGCTGCAGGGATGGAGTTTACCTGATTGGCTCGAGAGGTGGAGAGACGAATCCCGCTACCGGTTACTTCCACTTCAACGCACAGTACGGATACATCATCAGGAACGGAGAGCTGGGTGAAATGGTCAGAGATGTTTCCCTTTCAGGAAACACTCTTGAAATTCTCAGAGATGTTAAAATAGGCAAAGAGATTGAATTCGACCCCGGATTTTGCGGTAAGGCAGGGCAGTTGGTTCCTGTCTCTGATGGTTCTCCTCCCCTTCTTTGCAGGGCAACGGTTGGTGGGGCATGATGGAGTGGGAGATTTTTGAGTACAGAACTAAAACTGTATCAGCCGAGATTGAAGCCGGAAAACTCAAGTTTGTAAGTTCCGCTTTGGAGCATGCTTTTTCAGCAAGGGTGATTTTGAGGGGGAGAGTTGGCTTTGCCTCAGCATCAACAAAAGATGAGGCTTTGTCTCTGGCGGAAAAGATTGCAAGAGTATCTGAAGATGAACTCGATGACTTCCCCTGCGAGAAGCCTGCGAGAGTGAAGGGAATTTACGACAGAAGGGTTGAGGAAGTTGATTCAGAATTCATCATGGATGAGTTTGAAAGACTGATGAGCTCAGCTAACAGAGCAACCATAGCTGCTGCCAGAATTGAGCATGCAGTGGGAGAGGTGAGAATAACAAACTCCTTCGGGCTTGAAAGCTACGAGAGATCAACATTCTCGTCTTTCATGGCAGAGGCAGTTTTTCAGGATGGCAGTGGTTACGAGTTTTGTGATAGCAGAAGCATTGAGCTGGACATTGAATGGGCTGTGGAGGAGGCTGAGAGGCTTGCAGTGGATTCTGCAAAAGCGGTTAAGATTGAGAGTGGCATTTATGATGTCATTCTCCAGCCTATTGCCGTTCATCAGCTTCTTTCAAACACCCTCTACCCATCACTTTCAGCGGAGAACGTGGATAAGGGCAGGAGTGCGGTCAAGCTCGGTGATGAATTCGGAAATATAACGCTTGTTGATGATCCAACTGTTGAGGGCGGACTGATGAGCTGTGGATTTGATGATGAGGGTGTTTCAGCAAGAAAAACTGTTTTGATCGATAATGGTGTTGTAAAAAGCTACTACACAGACTGGAAACATTCCAAAAAATACGGTGTTACCGGAAATGGATTTAGAGTTGATAAAAGCTTCCCCTCACCAATGGTAAGCAATGTTATTTTAAAAACTGAAAGAGCAGGGGCAGATGATGACTGCCTTGTAATTCACTCCCTGATCGGATCCCACACGGCCAATCCACTCAGCGGTGAATTCAGCCTTGAGTGCAACAACGCTTATCTTAGAGGAGAAGCTGTTAAGGGTGCGATGATTTACGGAAATGTTTTTGATTTGCTTAAAAAGATTCAGGGTGGTTTGGGGGACGCGAGGCAGGTAGAGAACACCATTACAGGATCACTGCGCTTTGAGGGTGTAAGGGTTATCTGAGCATTTTGGTTGTGAAGATCACAACAAACAGCAGAAAAACCAGTGCTATAATTAACAAAAAAACATCTCTCGCAAGCCTTCCCAGCTTCAGCTTCTGTTCCTTTTCAATAACCTGAAAATCGAGCGACTTGCTTGAACTTTCATACTCCGCCTTGCCCTTAAACCTCACTTCAAGCCTGTGTTTCCCCTTGTAAGGTGCTGGAAATGTGAAGCTGAACATTCCAAACTCATTGGTCTCAGCCTTTCCAATCTCTTTACCATCAACGTAAATCGAAACGTGAGCCTTTCCTAAAGGAATCCACGATTTTTTCTTCTCATCATAATATGTCAGCCAGCCTTCCACGGTTACAAATTCATCCTCCGCCGGAGCTGCATCGAGAAAATGAGCTGAAATTCTTGTTTTAGATGATGATAAATCTGAAGAAGACATAGACGATCACCACCAGTATAAAAACATGCTTCAAACCCGCCTCAATCCTGCCCTCACCCATCTGGCCAGCCATTATTCCTGAGAAGAAGGCAACAAGCAGTGAGGTCTGCATGAAAGTGTCTTTAACAGCATTGAGGTCAATTTTTGCGGTGAACTGAGTAGCCTCAACAGAGGCAAAGACTGCAAGCATATTTTGAATCAGAGTATAAGCGGTGTAAAGGAAAACTGCAAATGCAAGGTAAATAATTATGACGTACATGCTCATCTGTGCTTTCATCCTTTCTCTGACCTCTAATTCCAGT
>CAZZLE010000119.1:0-1514 GCA_964654595.1 uncultured archaeon
ACCTCTTTCCAGAACCAGTATCCTTCTAAGGATTTCGATATCTCTTCATATGACATTGCAGCAAGCTTTCTTGCCTCATCCTCCGTCAGCTCGTATCCACCGGGTATTATCCTCTCCATAATCTCATCTATTGATGCACCCTGAATCTTCAGTCTGAGAATTGTCTTAATGTTTTTTATGTCAATTTCCATTTTTATGAAGTTCACAAAGAGCTTGGTCTCGAATTCCCTTGCAGGCATCTCAACCAATTTTCTGTAGTAAGCTTTGTACATCTCATCTTCAACCATGTTCAATGGAGCTGAACCAATTTTGGACAGAGCTTCGTAATAAGGTGTTCCCTCCATCTCCTTTACTATTTCATCCACTTCCTTAACCATAAGAGATTTCAGGTATTCCACACTGAACTCTCCTGCAGGAACGAGGGTTTCCTCAATTAGCTCTGGCATCACACCAGCATTCTTGCCTCTAATTATGTTGATAACATTCCATACATCCCATCTTTTTAAATACTCCCTGATGAGGTCCTTTGCCTCACCAAAGGAGACCTGAAGTATCTTCCTGTAAGTTCTCGCAAGGTTTGAAGCCAAAGCGTAATCAAGCAGACGGGGGCCTGAATATCTGTAGCCAACCTCATCAATTTCTTTCCTGTACTCTGTCTCTTCCAAGAATCTCACTATTTCATCAAACGACATGTTCAGGAGTTTTCTGAAATCTTCTGCTTTCAGCAGTTTGCTTTTCATCACTTTTGTTCTGGCAACTATGTAAGCATAGGCAGCCTTCGTCCTCGAAATCATTGAAATCACCCGAACAATACCTTCGAGGTTTCAGCCAGCTTTTGCTCGTAAACCTGATTCAACATTTCATCAAATGTAAGGTTGATCCTTATTTCCCCGCTGGGGTCTTCAAGCACAATTCCACCAATACATTCGATGTTTCCTCCATAGCTGAGATTGAGGTTCAGCTCTCCAACAGCATCTTTCACAATCTTCTCATCCTCTTTTCTTGAATACACTACCATACCCGATGTGGCATTTTTGCTCAGCATTTTTTTAATGATCTCCTTTCTTGTTCCTTCGTCCATCTGCTGCACTTTTTGCCTGAGCAGATCAAAAACCTGCTCTACTATCTCTTTCTGCTTGTTCAGAAGCAATCTTTTCATTTCAAGTGTAACGGCAGACAGTTCCTGTTTTCTGAGTGCCTCACCATCCTTCTCTGCTTCATACCTTGCCCTTCTAAGAATCTCCTCCGCCTCCCTTCTGGCTTCTTCTATTATTTTCTCAGTCTCTTTTACTGTTTCTTCTTTTATTTTCTTTACCGTCTCTTCTCCTCTTTTTTGTATCTCCTCCAGTACTGGCTCAAGGGGCATTTCCTTCACCCGTAGGCGAACATCAGTATGAAGCTAATGACGAGACCGAATATAACAATGGTCTCAGGAATCACTGTAAACAGCAGACCAAGACCAAGGAAACCTCTGTCCTCTGCGATTGCTCCAACAGCAGCAGCACCAATACCGC
>CAZZLE010000120.1:0-2850 GCA_964654595.1 uncultured archaeon
AACACAAGAAAGATGATACCTCCCTCCGTAACGGCGGGATCTGCAACCTAGCCGGGAGTGGGGGATATTATTGGGGGACAGAGGAAGAGAAACCCAAGGGATATATACGGAAAAGCGCATGAGAGTGCCGGTAAGGGCAGGGGGGGGTTGGGGTGTTGACGTGTGGAGTGCGGGTGGTTCTCTGCCTCAATTCTCCGATAATATCACCCAGAGCCGGATAGGTTGCGGATCCCGCCGTTACGGAGGGAGGTATTATCTTTCTTGTGTTGAGTATTACGAGGCTTTTTCTGTTCAGAAACCTTGCATAGCGCAGCGCTTCTGCAGGTTCGAGGGCTATCATGACATCAGCTCCGCCCTCTGGAATGAGCGGGGCTTTGACGTCACCGATTCTTACATGAACATCAACACTCCCACCCCTCTGTGCCATCCCGTGAGTTTCGGCGGTAAGAACATTAAGTCCAGCTTTCATTGCCGCCCTCGCTATTATTCCTGAAGTTGTAAGTGCTCCCTGCCCGCCAACACCGACAATGATTATATTCAGCCTCATCTGCCATCCTCAGGTTTTGTGCATTTAAACTTAGCTCTGTTCCATTCCCACTGCTGAGAGCAGTCTCTTTGTAATGGCTTCCGTTATCAGCTTTGCAAGCAAATCCCTTTCGTTTGTCTCTCCAAAGATTCCAAGCGGTATCTGTGCTCCGGCAGCATGCGCATGTCCGCCGGCACTTCCAACATCTCCAAAAGCCCTTCTGAGAACTTCACCAATGTGTATTCTCACATCCTTGTTTCTTGCCGAGACGTAAACTTTGTCTTTTATTATTCCAAAAACGACCACCGTTGAGATTCCTTCAAGTTTCAGCAGGAAATCTGCAGCCTGTGGCAACGCATCCCTGTCGTTGATAAATCCGGCAAAGCTGATGAGGAAGCTGGAGTAAGCCTGTCTGTTTTTTATTGCTGTGCCCAGAATATCGAGCGTCTCTGTTGATAAGGATGGACTCTCAATTTTCTCTATCAGGTCATGATCAACGAATGGATAGAGAAATGCACATGCCAGAAAGTCAGCTGTTCTGGTGTTTCTTTTAAATTCATCCGTTTCGCTCTTTATTCCGAAGAAAAGTGCTGTTGCGAGAATTTTGCTTGGAGTGATTTTTAGCTCCCTTATGTACTCTGTCAGAATCGTTGCCGTTGCTCCAACATCCTCTCTGATGTCAAAGAAGTCTGCAATAACTTTTTCCGCTGGATGGTGGTCTATTACAATGGATATGTCTGTTTCAGGAGGAATGGAGTTGTTAACCCCTGGCCCTGAAGAATCTACGATTGCAAAAGCATCATAAAGGCTTAAATCAACTTCTTTTGCCCGAATCATAGGTATATCGAGCAGATTTACCATCGCCCTGTTTTTTTGATGCAGAATTTCTCCGTAGTAAAGAATGTCCGCGATCACGTCAAACTGCTTGGCAATCTCCCTGAGGGCGTATGCGGATGACATTGAGTCCGGATCGGGATTATCGTGGGTGAATATTCCGAGTCTCTTTCCTCTCAGCGACTCCAGTATCTTTTTGAAGCTCTCAATTTTCTTCAGAGTCTCCATCTTCTTTATTTTATCCATAAAGGCCTGTTTTACAGCATCTGGAACAAGGACTATCAGATTTGCCCCTGCACCCTCGAACTCCTCTTTCTTTTTGGGTGAAGAAACTCTCACAATTGTGTAAACATCCGAAACGGAACGCAATGCTTTTAAAACATTCAGATTCAGCTCATCTTCAGAACTTGTTATGAGAACGGCTGAAACTCCTTTGAGGTTAAGGTTTCTGTAGAAATTCTCATCGGTTGGATCCGCGATTATAGCATCAAATCCCTCATCTTCAAGTAGCTCTATCTTTTCCTTCGATCTATCAACGGCAAGAACTTTTTTCCCCGCGGCAGTCAGTTCTCTAACAAGCCCCACACCGGCAGCTTCACTACCGATGACTATGTAATCATACCTGCCGTTTTCAGTCATTTCAGATTTAAAAAATCAGGAAAGTATTAAACGTTTCCGGTATGGTTTGCTGTATTAAAGTGTGAACATCATGCAGCATATTCCGGATCAAACTAAATTTCTTTTAGAGCCTCAATCAGCCTGTCGTTGTCTTCAGCCTTTCCAACTGTGATTCTGATGTACCCTCCCTCCAGCCCCATAACACTCGCATCTCTTACGATGAAACCTTTTTCAGCCAGTTTTTCTGCCACACCATCTTTATTTGCCTTTACAAGTACAAAGTTGGCTTCAGATGGATAAACTTCGAGCCAGTCGATTTTTTTGAGCCTTTTAATCAGTCTCTCCCTCTCCGTGACTATTTTCCTCCTGATTTTTTCGTAGTAGTCCAGTGACCTCAATGCGGCAATTGCAGTCTCAACCGCTGGATGGCTGATGCTGAAGGGAAGTCTGACCTTCTCTATTGCCTCCGCAATCTCTGCACTGCAGACAGCATATCCGACCCTCATTCCCGCGAGGGCGAAGAACTTGGAAAAGCTCCTGAGCACGATGAGGTTTTCGAACTCTTCAACCATTTTTATCTTGGAATCACCGCTGAATTCAACATATGCCTCATCAAGCACCACGTAATCTGCAATTTCAGCAACCTTTTCAATTACCTCCCTGCTTAAACTGTTGCCTGTTGGATTGTTTGGGGAGCATAAAAAAACAAGCTTTGGTTTCTCTCTTGCAACAACTTCTGCATCAACCTCGTATCTGTCAAAAACAGGAAAGCTGATGGATGCGTTTCTGAGCATTGCGTAAATGGAGTACAGCGTGTAGGAAGGCATCGGGATAACGACCCTGTCAAGTTCCTCCACCAAAGCGTTGCAGAT
>CAZZLE010000121.1:0-2231 GCA_964654595.1 uncultured archaeon
TTCATACGATATCGGGCTTACTATGTATGGTTTGAGAGATGCTGCCCACGCCATGCTGGGTGTGAGCGAGAAGGACATTGCCGGTGCGAAAATTAAGGGGATACCCTTTGTTGTGACCGTGCAGAAGGACGACGGGACTGTATTCAGGATCCACGTCATCGAGACCATCGGGGGAGGTTACTACGGAAACTGGTCCAGAACACATTACTTCTCCTTTATCCAGCACAACCCGGTCTGAAAAAATGGAAATCCATTTTACCGTTTTTTATCTCTACCGCTTCATTCTATTCAAAACCGTAAATATCGCTGTCATGTCCCATGACGGAGAAAAAACAGTTGCGGGCAGACACTTCCAGAAGTTCCATCGGAAATTTACACACCACATATGCACATTCACGTAAATGAGCACATGGTTATACGGACTTTCACGCATCCATGCATGGAGACCCCTTTCCGTGAATTGAGAAAGAGCTCACCAGTCCAGAGTTTGTGTGTAAGTTTGCGGTTCCAGTGGTTCGAGAGATAGTCTCTCCATGTAATCGAACTTGCTTCTCATGTCCTCCAGCACGTCGAAGGATATAGACGCCCCCTTGATTTCTCTCATACCCAGCCATATTTCCGCATATTCTGCAGGAACGAGTTTCGTGTTCACGGCTCTCTGCAGACTCCTCGTAAAGTACTCACGCAGATCCTTTGGGTAAAAATCCAGACCGCTGTTAACTATTGCCTGAGATGCAAGTTTACTGACATACGCGGCATTGATGAAAAAACCTCCTTTCTTCTCCACAAGAGGAGAGTTTTCTGTTAGCTTTTCCCCCTGCTCTTCTCTGCCCTTGAGATATTCTACTATGCAGTCACAGGTAGTTCTGCCAGCAAAAGTAACGTGCTCTATTTTGTGGAGCTCTTTCCTCACCACAATAAGTGCAGGCACCTTTCTGAACTTCAGCTCCTCTATGTCGAATTCGGGTAAATCCCGAATCCTCAATCCATCCGAACCTTTTACGTTGCCAATCACTATTGTAGGAAGGCCCGAGAAAGCCATAAGAGAGAGTATAACCCTTATCCGGGGGGGAGAGTGAGAAATAACCTTCTGGATT
Organism: uncultured archaeon; assembly: GCA_964654595.1. Classification (GTDB taxonomy): domain Archaea; phylum Halobacteriota; class Archaeoglobi; order Archaeoglobales; family Archaeoglobaceae; genus Archaeoglobus. Next base: position 1,098 of record CAZZLE010000121.1, read on the forward strand.
TCGTCCCAGGAGATGTTTTCACGATTAGAGAACATGCGTGAGTAGACCTTTTTCCCATTGAACGCCAACCAGCTCTTTACAGCGAATACGACAGGGCGAATGCTGCCGTCTTTTCCCACACTCTCTGCAAAATCTGCAAGAAGAGTTTCGATCGTGCTGCTATCCAAGGACAGCAGTTCTTCAGGATTCAAATAATACTTTTCGCAGAAAACCTTCAGACTGCGAACATAAGTTTTTGCTGTAGAAGATGCGGCCCTCTCCATGAGATAGTCATACCATGCCTCCACTCCATGCACGTTCTCAAGCATCAGGTATTCCACTTCAAAAACATAAAAATATGTTTTGCCGGAACACCACGCAGGCTCATTCCGTTAGCCTCGACTGCCACCCATTTGAGCGAGGTGGAAATCTCTACCGCAGAAAGACTGTGCCGCGGTTTTGAACGGAACGAAGCGGTAGAAATAAGCAGATACTTATATACTTTGGTGCCATAGTAAGTTTAGAGGAGGGCTGGGTATGTTTCAACCAAAAGAGGATTTTGAAAAGATTGAGGAGCAGGAGCATGTTTGTGATTGTAACCCTGAAGACCCTGAGAGTCATAGTGAGGTGGAATGTTTTAGTGTAATCAGATGCAAGAAGTGCGGTCATGAAACAATCTGTTATGAACTGCCTGAATCATTTTTTGAAATCGCAAAGAAGATCAATGAAAGAGATTCGCTATACGAGCAGACTTGGAAGCAGATACCGACGTCAGATTTGATTGCAATAGCCCGTGTCAAGACATACAGGGCTACAACAATGCTCAACAAAAATCAGAAAGAAAAGCTCCTTGACGACCTTATTGACGCTGCAGCATATCTCATCTTTGCAATCGAAAAGATTAGAGAAAAATCTATGTGATCAGGAATACTCTTCAAAGCTCATAATCCTCACTTATTTTTGTATGCCTCCAAAAAAGCAAATCCCTGAAGACGAGCTGAGGGAGCTTGTCGGAAAGGGATACAGGCTTAAGCATTTAGCGGAGCACTTCGGCTGCGATATTTCCGTTATAAAGAGAGCCCTGCAGGAATACAGCATACCTTTCGAAGTGAAGTTTGCAGAGAAAAGGGAGATCCCGCGGGAGGAGATTGTCAA
>CAZZLE010000122.1:0-3653 GCA_964654595.1 uncultured archaeon
AAATTCTTCTTGCTATTGTCTCCTCTGCTAAGATGAGAGCAACACATCCATCACACCATTCTGCCATCTCAAGCTTTCTTAGAGGATATGAAACGAATTCCGAGTTCATCACATCCTCGACCTTTACCTTATCCTTCAGAAACGCCAAGGGATTCTCAGACCCATTATCCCTCATTCTGACCACAACTTCAGCGAGCTTTTCCTCTTCAACATTGTATCTCTCTCTGTAGGCGTAGCTCTGCATGGCAAAAAAGGCTGGAAGGGTGAGGTTTAGTGGACGGTGGAAGAAGGGGTCGAGGCTCTGCAGTTCAACCAGCTCAACAGGTGTTTCAGAGCTGTGGCCGAAAGCAAGGAGCATCGTCACATCTGATCTGCTTTTCAGCCTCATTAAGGCCAGAGGTAAGGCAAAGAGTGCATCATCGCTGACTCTTATTTCGTGCCTTAAATATGCTCCTGCCGCTGGAGCGGCATACATGTTTGATATTGTCCTTCCAACTCCGAGATTGTCGTAACCGCCAAGGATGAAGCTGTCCACCTCTCCCCTGTCAATTCCTGCATCTTCCAGAGCCCTTTTAGCCGCTGTAAATGCTACATTGTAAAAGGGCTCCCTGTGAATACCAAACTCCGAAAAACCAACACCAACAATTCCAATCTTCAAAAAATCACCTCCTGTACATTTCCTCGATAAGTTTTTCGTATCGCTTCAAAATCACATGTATTCGCTTTTTCATCGTGGGTGTGATTTCACCTTTTTCTATCGTGAAGGCTTCAGGCAGCAATCTGAACTTCTTAATTCTCTCATGAATCGCAAATTTGCCGTTAACATCCTCAACGATTTTGGTGTAGATCTTCAGGATTTCCGGGTTCTCTAAAAGCTTATCATCAACAGCAACAACTTCTTCTTCTCCAGAAATACCTCTGGCAGTCTTTGTCTTGGTTCTGTCGTAATCTATACTTCTTTCTTCGGCAATACTGATCAGCATTTTAAAGTTCGGAACTATCAGGGCAGTAATGTACGGTTTTCCGTCTCCGATGATAACGGCTTCCGAGACAAGTGAATTTTTGAGCAATTCTTCCTCTATGGGAATCGGTGAGACATTTTTTCCAGTATCCAGCACTATTATGTGTTTTTTCCTTCCAAGAAAAATCAGATAGCCATCCTCATCAAATTCACCGAGATCACCGGTCCTCAACCATCCATCTTCAGTAAATGCCTCTCTGGTTTCAGCATCTTTCCTCCAGTAGCCTTTCATCACGTTGTCTCCCCTGATGAGGATCTCCCCATCTTCCGCAATGGCCTCCTCAACTCCGGGGATTGGAGGTCCAACTGTTCCGGGCTTGAATCTTCCAACTGGATTAAGATTGGATGGTGCGGCGGTTTCTGTCAAGCCGTAACCCTCTATGACGGGAATTCCCATTCCGTTGAACATGTATGCCAGTTCCTTCTGTAGCTCTGCTGCAGCGGAACATACGAACCTGATCCTCTGAAGACCCAGATTTCCTCTTATTTTGCTGTATACGAGTTTATCAGCAAGAAATCTCTTAAAGCTGAGCCAGAATCCGTAATTCTCTCCTCTGCTCATCCTCTTCCCGCACTCTACTGCAACGTTTCTCGACCAGTAGAACAGTTTTTTAGCAAAGCTGGATGACTTTTCGACTCTCTCAACAATACCCGCATTAACTCTCTCAAGTATTCTCGGCACAACCACAAGGCCAACTGGTTTAATAGTCCTTGAAGTTTCAAGAAACTGCTGAGGGGTGCAGAAAACTGCTGTTGCAGCTCTCGAAATGCCGGCAAAGAAAACAAGCCTCTGGTAGACGTGGCTTAGAGGAAGATAGCATATGTAAGGTTCGCCCGGGTAAAAAGGAGTTATGGACATCACAGATAAAGCATTAAATCTCCAGTTCCAGTGGGTCAGCATCGCTCCCTTCGGCTCTCCTGTTGTTCCGGAAGTGTAAACTATGCTTGCCACATCTTCGGGCTCAACACTCCTCCACCTTTCTTCATATTCCTCATCCGTAACATCTCCTCCGCTAAACTGGTTGATCTCTTCCAGAAGGAACACATCAACATCCTCTGGAAGGTTGTCAGCATACTTTTTCTCCGTAAAAACTATTCTGCTCTCTGAGTCGTTCAGTATGTATTCAACTTGCTGTCTGTTCAGCACGCTGTGGACAGTTACAACAATACCTCCCGCAGTCAGAACTGCAAAGTCTGCTATCTCCCACTCGTATCTTGTATCGGCATAAATCGCAACCCTGTCACTCTTCTTAAGTCCAAGAGAAATCAGAAACTTTGCCAGCTCTTTGACCTTTTCTCCAAACTCTCTGTAGCTGATGTATTTCAGCTCTCCGTTACCCCAGTACCCGATTGCCGGAATATCTGAATGAGCAGCAACCGTGCTCCAGAACATCTCGTTGAGTGTTTCCCTTCGCTCTACTTCGAGTTCCCTGCCTTTAACGATTTTTTTGATCCTCATATCACTAAATCCTGTAACTCCTCGGCATTCCGAGGATGTGCTCTGCTATGTAGTTCAGAGCCATCTGCTGTGTTACTGGTGCCAGGCGAAGCAGATTGACTTCTCTCCACCATCTCTCCACGTCATACTCCTTGGCATATCCGTATCCGCCAAATGTCTGCATCGCCCAGTAAACTGCTTTGATTGCATTCTCAACTGCCACGGCTTTAGCCAGGTTTGAAGCATCCCCTATTTCTCTGAAAACCGCAGCCATCTCCACCCTTTTCTTTGGATCCTTTACATCTTCGCTCTTAAACTTTGTATCGTAAAGCCATGCGGCTCTGTACATCATCAGCCTTGCACACTCAAGAGCTGCGTAAGCTTCAGCCAGAGGGAACTGCAAGCCCTGATAGCTCCCGATTGGGTCGGCAAAAACTTTGCGCTGTTTTGAATATTCAACAGCCTTGTTTATAGCCAGCTTTGCTCCTCCTATTGCACCTGCAGCGGCACTCATTCTTTCTGGATTCAGGACATCGAGCAGCAAATACCACCCTAAGTCTTTTTCACCGAGAATTGTGTCTTCTTTAACTCTCAGGTTGTTTATGCTAACTTCGCAAGTTTTTGAGAAGTTTATGGCGTGTTTCGGAATTGGATTCCATTTGACTGCATCGCTGGGCAAATCCACAAGAAACAGAGTTATGCCAAGAGTTCTGCGGGGAGCATTTTCTATAGGAGTCGTTCTCGTAACAAGAAGCATTCCTTTTGCCCTGTCAATCCCGCTGATGAAAATCTTGTTCCCGTTGATGACATACTCATCCCCTTCTTTTTTAGCAAAAGTCTTTATTCTGAGCGTGTTTGTTCCTGCATCAGGTTCGGTTAAGGCCATGCAGAACTCCATCTCACCCTTTGCAATTTTCGGCAGATACTTTTCCTTCTGCTCCTCGGTTCCGTATCTGACTATGGGCAATGCCCCGAAAACTTCTGTCAAAACGAAATACCACACTCCACCTGCTCCACAGCCATTCGCTGCACGTTCCTCCCTCGCTATAAGCAGCTCCGCCATACCATAACCGCTGCCTCCGTATACTCTCCAAACAACTAGTGCGATTAAACGGGCATCGCTTGCAGCCGGGGAACACACCCTATCTAACTCTCCCCCAACCTCCTGCACACCCCCGTACACAGGTTGGGAAT
>CAZZLE010000123.1:0-3345 GCA_964654595.1 uncultured archaeon
AGGCTTTGTAAATTAGGATCGGGGACTAAAAAGTCTGAGAAAAAACTTCGATCTCACTAAGACTGACCCTCTCATCTACCCATTTTTTCCAATCAGTGAAGTTTTTGATCCCTATTTCGTCAAGCTTCTGCCAGAATCCCACCAACCTGTCGAAAATTGGGCTTTTCTCGACTAAATCATCTTTTATAACCAAAAAAACTCCTTAACTTTGGTATGTAGTCTATGCCCAAACCCAATTCTTGCAGAATCTGCCGCAGCTCTCCCAAGTTTATCTTATCTCTGACAGAAAATTCATCTCGAAGCCTTGTTATAATCTTTCCCAAATCGAGGTTAAAGATCGGGATTTCATGCTGAAGTGACTAAACTCTCTATGTTTTCCTTTTTTGGCTTTTCGGCGCATTCTGGTTCAAGCAATTTTGGATCGTTTTGGAAAAGGTAGTAGTATTTTAAAACCTTTGCGATGTAGTTTCCAGTGGTGAGAGTGACCATGTTTATCTGATCTGCTTTGATATGGATGTCATTGAGCTAACAAATGGAAAAGAATATATATCTCTACAATATTGAAAATTTTAGTTACTCCACCTGCCTTCAATTGGGGTGATTGGATGATAAGACTCCATCCTCTGACCCTGAGGCTTTTTAGCTCGAACTACGTGGCTGGTGAGAAAATAAAAAACAAAATTTTAGAGTCCGCTAAAAGCTTTAAAGGGCTATCGGAACTAAATAACCAGATATACAGCCTTTTTGCAAGTGGGATTTTCGAAGACTTGCCTTCGGATACGAGATTTCCAGGATTTCTCTCAAGTTTAGCTGACCACTCTTTGCTTACATCAGCAATAGCTGTAGCAATCGCGCTTGATCTGAGAAAAAAAGGTGTTAACTTTCTAGATCCCAGGGATTATTCTGAAGATTTCCTTAAATACTTTGAGGATCCCAGAAAACTGAAAGAAGTCGTAAGATGCGCATCTCTTCTCCATGACATTGGAAAACATCCCCCTGTGGGACACAAGGAAAGGACAAGAGAGTACACAAGGCAGATTCTCGAAATAGCTGGTTTTGGCAAAATTTCGGAAGACATTGCTAAGCTGGCTTCCAGACATCATTACAGAAGGGATGTCCAAGAGGACTTCTATCCAAAAACGAAGCTTGAGTGGGTCGTAGCAATCGCGGATAAGGTTTCAGTTCTTGAAAGAATGCCGTTTTTTATCGGAAAGGAGTTTTCTGAAGTTTATGGCTGGCTGCTTGAAAAACTGGACGGAAATCTCACCCCTGAAGACAGAATAAAGATATCTGAACTAAAAGAATACGTTGAGGGAAAAAGGTCGAACATAAGCGATATAGCACTTCTGCCTTTAGACTTAAAAAAGCTCGAGGAAATAGACGAGTTGGTTTTCAATTCTCAAAAAGTTTTCGGGACAGAACCTGAAATCGGTATCCTGTGCCTTGAAATCGCCGGAATCCAAAAATTTGTTACTGCATCAGATTACAGGAAATATATATCCGGCGCAAGTACACTTCTGGAAAACGTGTTACAGGAGGTTAGAAAATATCTCGAAGATCTTTTTGCCCCCGAAAGTGTCATCTACGCAAAAGGCGGTTCACTTCTGGCAATCATTCCTGTTAGTTACTATGATGAGGTAAAACAGCGCATTTTAGAACTCTTCGAGAGCAGAACAATAGTTGTGCGTGCAAAGCTTCCGAGCAGCAAAGCTCTTTCCTACACTCTAAGCGAGATAAAATACGGTCCAAAAGTTTGCCAAGAGAATGAAGAACTGATTGACAAAAGAAACTTTGGAGCATTAGTTTCGAGAACTCTCAGCTTTCTGGAAGAAGACATGGGTTATCTAAATATCGGAAGTGAGGAAAGAATAAGAACCGGGGAAATCTGCAGGTCGTGCTACGAGTATAAGGGTGAAGAGCAGGAAAAAATTGATGACGAGGATGTTAAAATATGCAAACGCTGCAAACTGGTATTGGAGGAGCACAGAAATGCGAAGGAAATACTGGCCTTTTTCGTGAATTTAGAAAAACCAGAAGTGGAAAACTTTGACGAGATTAAAAACGAATTCTGGAACAAACTCTTGCGAAGTTTTCAGGAAAAGCTCAAGAATAGCAGTGTAGTTTCTGCTCTGCGTTACAAGGGTGTTAATGAGGTAATATTCAGGTTAGTCGAATCCTGGGATCATCTGGGCAGGCAGCACATCTCCTTTGACAGTTACGAGGACAGGGTTTGGGATGTTGCTTTCATAAAAGGTGACGGAGATAACTTCGGTAAAACAAAGGAAAAGTCATCCTCTCCAAGTCTTTTCAGGGAATTCTCGAAGACTTTTGAGGAAGTTATTGAGGGCTCAATCGTCGAAGCATTCTCGGAAATGCTAATAAAAGAGCTGGAAGTGTTTAATAAGTGGCTGGAAGCCAGAAGAGATTCAAGGACAAGCTATCAGCTGGAAATACCTTTCGACGTTATTTACATCGGAGGAGACGACTTCTTTATTGTGATGGATTCTGCTTATGCCTTTACGTTCCTGAAGAGCTTCAGAGCAAACGTGCAGAAAATGCTTGGAAAGAAGACTGATAGATATAAAAAGGAGCCATACGAGCCACTTTCAATAGTACCTCTTGGAGTATCGATGGGTGTCGCCATTGTGAAGAGCAGGGCCCCGATAGGCTCAACCCTTAAGACTCTTGATTTAATGGTAAAAAAGGCAAAGGAGAAGTCGAAAAGCGATAAAAGGCCATTTGGAAGTGAGATTTATGTATACATGCAGAAGTTTGAACAGATCCCTACAACAGACGGCGTCCAAGCTTTTGAGGACTTCACGTCTTACCCAATGAGCGGTGAGGAGTTTGAGAAATTCGTTGAAGATCTCAAATTCTTTGCGAGCAGAAATATCTCCCCGAACTGGATAAGGAGAGTTTTCGGAAAAGCATTACCTCAAGACAAGACCGAGGCATCTTTAAATTTGCTGTTTAAGATGGCAAGAGCCAAAAAAGAGACACCTGAATACGAAATTCTAAGGAAAATCTATGAAATCCACGGAAAATTGGTGAATTCTGTTAGATACAAGCACATAGATCTTTCAGATGCTCTGAGAGTGCTTACAGAGAACGTGGAGGAGAATTTGAAGGTGGAGACGGCCAAAATTTTGCTGGGTGGTTGATATGAAATGGCACGGAGACATTGATGTAAGGCTTAAGATTAAAACTCTGAGAGTCGGAGGAGTTGAGCAGGAAGAAGATGTGGATCTGGGCACGGTTCCTGCTGAATACACGGCAAGCAGCATAAAGGGGCTGCTGCGAAAAGCAGCAAAGAGAGTCTCGAATTCTCTCGGAATTAAAGGCTTT
>CAZZLE010000124.1:0-3103 GCA_964654595.1 uncultured archaeon
GGCGCAGACTTCTTCATCGCCGCCATAGGTTCCGCAATCGAGGTCTTCGGGAAATACGAGAGGGTTATGGATTACGAAGGAAACATCATAAGGGCTGAAAAGCTCATCGAATTCGTTAGAGAAGTCGTCACAGATTACGCAGTCCGCCAAATTTTGAAGGATGGCATCGCTGGTGAGCTTTCACCCCTTACCAGATTCTACCTTCTCTGGAGGTGGACATACGGCGAGGCAAAGGTGAACTTCGACGAGGCGAGAAAGCTTGCCCAGAGCGTTGGGCTCGAGCTTGAGAAGCACTGGAACAGAGGATTTATAAAGAAGGAAAAAGAATTCATAATCGTTCTTGGCCCGCATGAAAGAAAGCTTGAAGAAATAGGGGATGAAGAGATGATAGACGTCCTTCATAAATCACTCCTTATGTGGAAAGCCGGGAAGAGGGAAGAATTGAAGAAATTGCTTTCAGAAACTTACGGGACAAAAGAGACTTTCTACAGGCTCGCTCAGGCCATCTCAGAAACGCTACCAAATGAAAGTAAAGAGAAAAAGCTTTTGGATGGCTTTCTGAGCGACAGGGGAAGGATTGTTGATGAGATAAGAAGTTCAGGAATTCAGAAGAGGTTGTTTGAATGAAGCCGTTCGTTCAAATCGCAATCCCGCATGAGGATATACTTAAAGGCAGGCTATCGCTTGACGTTTTCGCAGCAGATTTATGGCAGGTTGCGAAGGGAAAAGCTCCCGCAGAGTATCAGGATCCGGATCTGTTTTTCAGAAAAACCTTCATCACAAAGGGTCTGAGGAACCTTCTCGAAGTTGCTGAAAAAAGGCTCCGCGGGGAGAGCGGAGATGCCGTGATACAGCTTCAGACGCCATTTGGTGGTGGAAAAACGCATGCAATGATAGCTCTATTCCACAAGGCAAAAGAATGGGGAGTCAAAGTAGCCGTTTTCGATGGCACAGCTTTGAACCCCGGCGAATCCAGACCCTGGGAGGAAATAGAGAGACAGCTGAGCGGCAAAATTGAGCTTACAAAAGGACAGATTGCTCCGGGAAAGGAAAAGCTGATAAGGATTCTTTCAGAGAACTCTCCCGCACTAATTTTAATGGATGAAGTTCTTGAGTTTATAACGAAGGCTGCCGGTATTAAAATTGGAGATTCCAACCTCGCAGCCCAGACGCTTGCATTCATTCAGGAGCTAACAGGAGCGGTTTCTGCTGTAGGTAATGCAATGCTCGTTTTAACCTTACCTTCAAGCTTACTGGAACGTTACGATGAAAATGCGGAAAAAGCCTTCCAGCAACTTCAGAAAATTGCCGGAAGGCTTGAAAAGATATACACCCCCGTAGAGGATGATGAAATCGAACTCGTTGTCAGAAAGAGGCTATTCAGCAGCATAGATGAGAGAGAGGCAAAAAGAGTTGTTGATGAGTTCGTGGATCACGCCAAAACAGAGGGATTGCTTGGAGATGATGCTGAGGCTTATCGACAGAAGTTTCTCAAAAGCTACCCCTTCAAACCTGAAGTCATAGAAGTTCTTTACAGGAGATGGGGGTCTTTTCCAACATTCCAGAGAACCAGAGGAGTTCTCAGACTTCTTGCATTGGTCGTTCACAATCTAATGCAGAAAACTCTTCCCTTCATTAGGATATGCGATTTCGATCTCAGGATTGATGTGATAAGGAGGGAGCTGATAAAACACATAGGACAGGAATGGGATAGTGTGATAGCTCAGGATATAACTGCAGATGATTCCGGATCGAAAAAGGTAGACAGAAGTCTTCCTACATCATATTCCCCATACAGCCTCGGGACAGCTGTCAGCACGGCTATATTCATGATGTCCTTTTCAGGCAGGGGTGAGAGAGGGTGCTCCATTCGTGAGCTGAAACTCGCAACACTGCTGCCAGGAATTTCGAGCAGCATTGTAGATACTGTTCTAAGCAATTTGAGAGAAAATCTATTCTATCTTGCAGATGAACAGCTTTACTTCACAAATCAGCCAAATCTCAACAGGATAATCGTTTTAAGGGAAGAAAGCGTAGATGAGGGGAAAATTTACGAAGAAGAACTGGAGATTATAAAAGGGAGCATTAAGAACAAAATGAAAGTTTACATCCATCCAAAATTCCCAAGAGATATCCCAGATACTGAAGAGCTGAAGCTTGTGATTATAGACTCATCCAAGCCTAAAAAAGAGTTTTTAACAGAATACGGTGAGAAACCAAGAATTTACAGGAATGTTTTGATCTTCCTCTGCCCGCACGAGGCCCAAAAGTCCCAGTTCCACACCTTTATTAGAAAGAAGCTAGCCTTAACATCAATAAAAGGTGATAAATCCTTAAATCTAAAAGAGGCGCAGAAAGAAAAAGTAAACAAAATGTTAAGCGATCTTGAGAAGAGAAAATACGAGGAGCTGAGAAAGTACTACAGAAAGATCTTCCTGCCAGCAAAAGACGATCTCAAATCTTATGACCTTGGAATTCCCTCATACGGAGAAAAAAGGAGTCTGGACGAAGAAGTATACGATTTTCTGAAGTCTAAAAAAGAAATCCTTGAATACATTCATCCACAGGTGATTCTTGAAAAATATCTTGCAGAAAATAATTACGTTAAGATTGCCGACTTAATTGACTCATTGATGAGAACTCCTGGAGAACCCAGGCTCACCTCGAAAGAGGGGATCAGGAAGAGCATTGCTGAAGGCGTTAGAAGTGGACTTTTCGGCTTCGGACATCTTAGAGCAAATCTGGAGCTTGAATGTATAAACTGCAGTCCAGAAATAAATCTGACGGAAGATGAAGTGATAATAAAAGCTGAGTTCTTTAGAGAAGAGATCCAAGAAGTTGAAAAGATTAAAGGAGAAGAGGTAAAGGAAGAATTTGAAGATATCGAAGAAGAAAGCGCTGGAAAAGAAGTCATAGCTGTACCTCCTTTAGGAAAGAAGTATAAGGGTTTATATTTAAAGCTTGAAATTCCGCGAGGGAAGTTTTCAGATTTCGCAAAGCTGCTGCAATATTTAGGACAAAAGTTCAATAACCTCCAAATAGAAGTTTTGGCGAGTAATGGAGAGATATCCGAGCAGGAATACGAGGATAAAGTGCTTGAAGC
>CAZZLE010000125.1:0-14124 GCA_964654595.1 uncultured archaeon
GCCTGATATAATGATCTCAGCAGCTCCCGGTGGATGTGATGCAAATTCGAAAATTCATGAGTTTGTTTCTGAGTATCTGGAAATTCCAGAAATCATCCTGGACAAAACCGGAGATTCTTCAAAGGATTTTGAGCTTTACAGAAGGCTCTTTCACCAGATGTTCACGAGACTTGAAATGGAAGTGGGTGAAGCTGACGAGGACAGGATGATTAAAACACTTGAGAAGGCAAATGAAGCCAATGAGCTATTCTGGGAATTGTTTGAACTCAAGAAGCTATCCCCATGCCCAGTTCCCAATCTGTTCACGCTTATGAGCTACGGAACCCGCTTCACAATGTGGGGCAGGGATGAAGCAATCTCGATGTTCGAGAAACTTGTTGAAGTTGCTGAAAGCAGGCGTAGAAGGGGTGAATATCCCGCGGAGAAGGAAATTGCAAGGAGCGTCTGGGTTTATACGGGCTATTACATTGATCTACTTGAGCTCTGGCTCTGGCTTGAAGATAACGGAATAAGCTATCTGAATGATTTACTCAATTACCAGATGCTAACGGATTTTTACAGTCCAGAGACAAAGGAGGAGGCAATTGATGCTCTTGCAGCAACTGCGTGGAACTATGTGATGACAAGGCAGATGGGTGCTGAAAACATGGGGCTCAGATGGGTTGAAGATGCGTTACATACGATTGAAGAGCTGAACGCTAACTGCGCTATTTACAGCGGTCATCACGCTTGCAAGCAGTCTCAGGCTGTTTTCAGGATTTTGAGAGATGAACTTTCGAGAAAGGGTATTCCCGTGCTGAGATTAGATGGAGACTGCTGGAACAGAAGAATAACGCCGGTAAGCGTTCTTCAGGAGATGATTCTCGACTTTGTTCAGAATGTTGTTGCAGGAAGGAGGAGAAGAAGGAGGAATTAGAGGTGGAAGGATGTCCGAAATTGCGGGAATTGTCAAAAGAGGTTCTGAAATTCTAAGAACCATTGAAAAAATTGGTAAATACAGCGAAATTGAACTAGAGGGACTTACGAAGCTTTCAGGGGAAATACAGGGACATACGATTCTGTCTTTTCTCGACAAAAGGCTTGGTGGAGCCGGTCTTCATTTCCTTAAGGATATACTTTCAAAACACGTGAACGAGGCAATAAAGGCTAAAGAGGAGGGAAAGAAGGTAATCCTGATTCCCTTCAACTTTCCTCCAGAGTTAATCCACGCTTTTGAGAATGCTGTTCCTCTGACAACTGAAATGATGAGCACGATGGGTTCTCTTGCTCTTGAAGGCGGAGGAGAACCATACTGGGACTATGCCATGTCTCTCGGAATTCCTGATTATGTGTGTTCAGCAAACACCACCTTCCTATCTTCAATGCTCACAGCTTTAAAGGGGCTGGAAATAGCTCCTGATGCCATGATATCATCCTGTCCCGGAGCCTGCGATGCAAATTCGAAAATTCATGAGTTCGTGGCTGAGACTCTCAAGGTTCCTGAATTCATGCTTGACAAAATGGGGGATGGTGTAGCAGACTACGAACTCTACAGAAGGCTATTTCTTAACATGGTTAAGGAGCTTGAGGAGTTCGTAGGAGAAGAAATAGATGAGGACAGAATTTTGAAAGTTATGGAGAACTGCAATGAATGCACAGAACTCTACTGGGAGCTTCATGAGCTCAAGAAACACTCACCATGTCCGGTTCCAAACATGTTCACAATGCTCAGCTGTGGAACCCGTTTCACAATGTGGGGAAGGGATGAGGCAGTGTCCATGTTCGAGAAACTTGTTGATGTGGCAGAGAAGAGGTTGAAGAGGGGAGAATATCCTGCCGAGAGGGAGATAGCAAGGAGTTTGTGGGTTTACACCGGCTACTACATAGACCTTTACGACCTCTGGATATGGATGGAGGATAACGGGATAACATATCTTACCGACATCTTGAATTCAGGCGGATTTCCTCAAATTTACGATGCTTTCACGAAGGAGGATGCACTTGAAGCCATTATCAAAACCTCCTGGGACTACGGAATGACAAGACAGATGGGTGCTGAAAACATGGGGCTAAGGTGGACTGAAGATTTTATCTTTCTGGCAGAAGATTTGAACGCTAACTGTGCTATTTACTGCGGACACCACGCTTGCAAGCAGTCTCAGGCTGTTTTCAGGATTTTGAGAGATGGTATGACCAGAAAGGGGATACCCGTTCTTAAACTGGACGGAGACTGCTGGAACAGAAGAATAACGCCGGTAAGCGTTCTTCAGGAGATGATTCTCGACTTTGTTCAGAATGTTGTTGCAGGAAGGAGGAGAAGAAGGAGAGAAAACAGGAGGTGAATTTTTTGCTTTTCGGTGGAACTGACGTTGGTTCCCTCACCGCACAGGCAGTTTTGCTTGAAGATGGTAAAATATTAGGATACAAAAATATTAGAGTGCTGCCAAATCCTGTTGAATCTGCCAAGAAGGTTATGGGAGAGCTTCTTGAAGAGGTTGGAGTGAAAAGAAACGAGGTGGTGATATTCGCAACAGGATACGGCAGAGAAAAGCTGGTTGAAACAGGCTTTGCGAAGGAGCATGTGAGCGAGATAAGCTGCCACGGCAGGGGAGCTTTCTGGATGAATTCGGCAGTGAGAACCGTAATTGACATTGGTGGACAGGATGCAAAGGTTATCAGAATTGATGAAAACGGCAATTTGATTAATTTTGTTATGAACGACAAGTGTGCTGCCGGAACAGGGAGATTTCTTGAAATACAGGCAAGAGCCCTCGGTCTGAGTCTGGATGAACTTGGAGAAATGACTTTCAGAGCTTCAGCTCCAGTTGCAATAACAGCAAGATGCAGCATCTATGCTGAAACAGAGGTCCTGCACTACATGCATCGAAAATTTCCCATTGCAGACATAGCAGCCGGTGTGAACAGGTCGATGGCGGAGAGAATATACTATCTTGCACGACGTGTGGGGATTGAGAGAGAAGTAACGCTAACTGGAGGTGTGGCAAAGAATAGAGGAGTGAGGCATGAGCTTGAGAGGATTCTCGGTGTTAAGTTCGTTGATCTCGGCATCGATCCGCAGATTGTGGGTGCTCTCGGGGCGGCGATTTTTGCAATGGAGAAATACGGAGGTGAATGAATGTTTCTCGGAATTGATGTCGGGATGAGGTTTACAAAGGCAGTACTCTGGAACGGGAAGATAATTTCAAATGCCGTTGAGGAGACAAGAGGCGATATTGAGGTGGTTTTGAGAAACTTAATAGGAAAAATTGGGAAGTTTGAGCATTGCTGCTCAACAGGTAGCGGTGCAGAGCTTGTGGATTTTGCTGAATTGAAGGAAGATGATGTTGTATGCCTGGCAATTGCAGGTAGAGATATTGTCGATGCGGACTTCGTTCTGGACATAGGCGGGCAGAGCATCACGGCGATATCGGTTGACAGAGATGGCAACGTTATCGATTTCATGAGAAACGACAAGTGTGCAAGCGGTAGCGGAAGGTTTCTGGAAGTTATGAGTTCCGCACTCGGAATTTCGATGGAAGAAGTGGATGATGCAGTATCAAAAGCAAGCAGGAAGCTTTCAATAACCTCCCAGTGTGCGGTTTTCGCGGAGAGCGAGGTTGTTTCTTACGTTAATGAGGGGGAGAGCAGGGAAAATATCATCGCTGCTGTCTGCGACTCAATTGCCAAGCTCGCAGTCGCTCAGGCAAACAGGTTCGGTATCAGAGGAAGATTCACCATTACAGGGGGTGTGGCAAGATTCAAAAGCATAACCGAGAGAATTGCCGAAGCCGTTGGTGAGGAGTATGTGGAATTTCCGCATCCTCAGCTGGCTGCATCCATAGGGGCTGCAATAATTGCAGAAGAGGAATTCAGGAATGTTTGAAGAAATCGTTTGCGAGATTCGGCGGTTTGTGAATAAAAAATCTGAAGATGGGTTAATTGATGTAAGGAACTATCACGAATTTCCAAGCTGGGAGAGAGGAAAGGATGTGATCTTAAGAGGGGAACTTGCCTACGAGCTTGGAAAGCAGGGGTCTGCATTGCTTTTAACATGGGGAGAAGCTGAGAACAGGATTTATCTACCAAGGAAAAATGGGGGAGAATGGCTGGCCGTGATCATAATATCTGAAGCTGAAATTGGAGATTCTTACGAGTGCTTCAGGGCCATGAGGGATGCATTTTACAGTTTAAATTTAAGGGGTGTTACAATCAGGAGCCTGCCGAGTCAGATGAGGGTCTGGCTGAGAGTGGGGGTTGATGCAAGTAGAAGGGGTTTCAGCCTCGGGGTTTTTGGCAGGGCGATCATCGAGTCCATGAACTCCCTTGATTTCATAAGGGCTACCGACGTCATCCTTCTCACATCAAGAGAAGAGATTGAGAATCTGAAGGAGCAATTTTCAAAGGGGAAGAAAATCACTGAAGCGCTGATAAAAATGCATGAGGAGAATGTTCTTAACTGTGAAGAGTGCGATTACAGCGATGTATGCAGCGAAATTCCCGAACTCAGAAGGATAAGAGAGAGAATGAGGAAAGAGAAGGGTTGAGAATGAAAATCGCGGTTCTTGGAAAAGGTGGTGTGGGAAAGACATCCATCTCTGCTATGCTTGTCAAATTAATGTCAGAGAAGTACAAAATTCTGGCTGTGGACGCTGATCCTGCTGGCGGACTGGCGATGTCTCTCGGGGTTAATGTCAGGAAGACTCTCAATGATGTGAGAGAGGAAATAATTGATATGCTGAGACAGAAGTACGATAGGGTTGAGATTGCTGCATCGGTGGACTACAAGGTGTTCGAAACGCTTGTTGAGCAGGGTGGCTTTGCTCTGATTGCCGTCGGCAGACCTGAGGAGGAGGGATGCTACTGCCAGCTTAACACAATGCTCAGAGAGGCAATTGAAATACTGTCCAAGTCATTTGATCACACCATCATTGACGGTGAGGCTGGAATTGAGCAGATAAACCGCAGGGTGATGAGGAGCGTTGACACGCTTCTCGTTATCACGGACATGTCCATGAAGGGATTTCAGGTGGCCGAGCAGATACTGAAAATTGCAGGCAGAGCCACCAAGTTCAGGAGAGCTGGTTTAATCGTCAACAGGGTAAAAGCAGGGAGTGTGGATGTGAGAATCAAAGGATTCGATTTTGTACATTTTGTTCCTGAAGATGAAACAATTTCAAAATTTGATGTTGAGGGAAGGTCTCTTCTGGAGCTTCCTGAATGTGATGCTTTAAAAAGCGTAAGAGAGATTGTTGAGAGATTGTATGAATTACAGGAAATTTAAACAGAAACCGTGTTAAACAGAAACCGTGCAAGAAGCAAGGTTAAAGTATTATTTGCATGAAGCCTAAATAAATCATGCAACGTAGAAGGTTGAGGAGGAAGGAAGCCAAGAAAATCGCTGCGGAGATCAGGGAAAATGCCGGTGTTGAAGTTGATGGGGAGATGGATGAGGTGGATTTTGGTGAGATTAAGGTAATTCTTGTTGATGGTGAGCCTTTGCTGATCAACTACAATGGGAGGCACTACCTTTCAGTCTATGGTGCTTTAAAGTTCAGGCCAGAGAAGTACAGAGTCACGGTTGATGAGGGGGCGCTGAAGTTCATTATGAACGGTGCAGATGTGATGAAACCCGGCATAGTTTACGCCGATGAGAGAATAAAGGAAAATGATTTTGTATTCGTCACAGTTGAGGGTAAAGACAGTCCAATTGCTGTTGGTCTGGCCCTTTGCGATGGAACTGAAATGATTGGAGAGAAAGGCAAGGCTGTGAAAAACATTCATCACCTGAAGGATAAAATCTGGAGGCATTTCTTTGGATAAAGTTAAAATTGCCAGAGGTTACTCTATCTATGGCTCTCGGGTTTGTGCTGATAAAGGTCTCACCCGGCAAGGAGAGAAAAGTTTACGAAGATCTTGCAGCTCTCTCGGAGGTTGAGGAACTGTATCCTCTTTTTGGAGAGTATGATTTGATTGCCAAGGTTGTTGTGAGAGACTTTGAAGAGCTCAGCAATGTGGTGGTAAACAAGATAAGGGTGATTGATGGAGTAATTGAGACAAAAACGCTCACAGGGGCGAAATTCTGATGCTTAGAGGGTTGAGAATTATTGCTGAAAACAAAATAGGGGTGCTGAGAGACCTGACGACAATAATAGCTGAAGAGGGGGGAAACATCACCTTCGCTCAGACCTTTCTGATAAAGCATGGAGAGTATAAGGGCAAGGCTCTGATATACTTCGAGATTGAAGGTGGGGATTTTGAAAAAATACTGGAGAGGGTTAGGACTTTTGACTACATATCGGAAGTTGAGGAGGAGGAGCCGTTTGAGAGGGTTTTCGGGAAGAGGGTAATAATTCTGGGCGGTGGGGCACTGGTTTCACAGGTTGCCATTGGAGCCATAAGCGAGGCGGACAGGCATAACTTGAGAGGAGAAAGGATAAGCGTTGACACCATGCCGGTTGTGGGTGAGGAGGAGATTGCCGAAGCGGTTAAAGCGGTCTCAAGACTCCACAGGGCTGAAGTTCTCGTCCTCGCAGGAGGTATAATGGGCGGGAAAATAACTGAAGAGGTGAAGAAGCTGAGAAAGAGTGGTATAAGAGTTATCTCCCTCAGCATGTTTGGTAGCGTGCCAGATGTTGCTGATGTTGTAATCAGCGACCCGGTTATGGCGGGAACTCTTGCAGTTATGCACATCAGCGAAAGGGCAAAGTTTGACCTTGATAGAGTGAAGGGAAGGAGAATATAGTGAATTACCGTGAGGCTGGGAACCGCTTTTACAGCTTTGCTCGCACTCAACATTCTGGCACTGCTGCTGTCTCTTGGAGTGGGCAGCGGGGGTTACGAGTATCTTTTTCAGGTTATTAGCGGCAATGCTGATGAAACAGCAACGAAAATCGTGCTCGAGTACAGGCTGCCGAGATACCTGATGGCGGTAATTGCGGGAGCTTCGCTGTCAGCTTCTGGCTGTGCCATGCAGGCTCTGTTCAGAAACCCGCTTGCTGAGCCCTACGTTCTTGGAGTTGCAAGTGGGGCGAGCGTTGGTGCTGCCCTGTCAGTTGCTCTCTACATGGAGACTATTTACTCAAGGGTTTTATTTGCCTTTTTCTCCGCCCTTCTTACTGCCTACATAGTGTATCTTATAGGCTCCTCATCCAGATTTCGTGATCAAACTTATGCAATCCTTCTCGCTGGAGTTGCGATAGCAAGTTTCTTTTCAGGTCTAACTTCCATTCTGATTTACTTCTCTGCCCAAAGTATGCACAAAGTTATCTTCTGGCTTATGGGGAGCTTCTCCAACCCGTTCATCGAGGAGGTTCTTTTCGCATTGCCAATAACAATATTCGGCCTGATCTACCTCCTGATCATTTCATGGAACCTCAACGCCCTGCTTCTCGGTGATGAGCATGCTGCAGCTGTTGGTATTAACGTAGAAAGGTTCAGAAAGTCCCTGATAGCTGTTGTGGCTCTCCTGACTTCTACAACTGTGGCAATCAGCGGGGTTATAGGTTTTGTGGGCATTATAGTTCCCCACACCATGAGAATTCTGGTTGGAGAGGAGCATCAGAAGCTTCTTCCATCCACGATACTGCTTTCAACAGCATTCATGCCGGTCATAGATGTGGTGGCAAGAACCTCAACAAGCGGTGAGTTGCCGGTGGGGGCAATAACGGCAATGCTCGGTGGGCCTTTCTTCCTCTACCTGCTTATGAGGAGGTCAGCATGAAGCTTGTTGTAAAGGGGGTGACGGTAACTCTCGGAAGCAGGGATGTGCTGAAGGACGTCACCTTTGAGGTTGGGAAGGGGGAGATTGTGGCTTTGCTTGGCCCGAATGGTAGTGGCAAGAGCACGATACTTAAAACAATATTCGGAATGCTGAAACCCCTCAGAGGGGTTGTTTTGCTCGACGGGAAAAATATTGGCAGTGCTGAAGAAGCCGCAAAAAGGCTCGGTTATCTTCCTCAGGATACACCACTAACCAACCTGAAGGTCATTGATGTTGTCATGCTCGGCAGAACGCCTTACTTGAGCGGGCTGAAGAGGCCCAAGAATGAGGACTACAGAATAGCCATGGATGCGCTGAAAGAGGTCGGAATGGAAGGCATGGCAGAGAGAATTTTCTCAGAACTAAGCGGTGGAGAGAGGCAGAAGGTCATGCTTGCAAGGGTATTTGCCCAGCAGCCTGAAGTCATGCTACTCGACGAGCCCACAGCTCATCTCGACATAGCTGCACAGATTGAGATAATGGAGATTATAAGAAAAAAAGTCGAGGAGGGGAGCGCAGCAATAGTCGCGATCCACGACATAAACCTTGCATCCTCATTTGCAACACGCATTTTGATGATTAAGGATGGCAAAGTTGCTTATGCTGGAAGAGCGGAGGATGTTATAAATGAGGAGAGCATAAGGAATGTTTTCGGTGCGGATGTTGTTGTCAGGAGATACGGTAGGGGAGTTTACATTGCTCCAAAGCTGAAAGTTCCGAATGGGTTGAGGAGGGTTCATGTTATCTGCGGTGGAGGGAGTGGAGGAGTTATTCTGCACATGCTCAGAGAAGCGGGATACAAGGTTTCAGCGGGTGTTGTTAACATTCTGGACTCGGACTGGGAGGTTGCAGTTGAGCTCGGAGAGGTTATTGATGAAGCCCCATTCTCGCCGATTGGGGATTATTCTCACAGCAAAAACATTGAGTTAATCGAGAGAAGTGATGCTGTTGTTCTTGCGAACCTCAGCTTTGGAAGGGGAAATCTCAGAAACCTGCAGGCGGCGATGCATGCTGCAAATCTAAACAAGCTAATTGTGGTGAACAGAACTCCATTCGAGGAGAGGAACTTTGCTGGAAAAGATGCAGAGGAACTTTACAGAGAGATTTTGAAAAAAGCCGTGGTTGTGAATAGAGAAGAGGAGGTTCTGGATGCCGTACGGAAACTACTGGGTTGATGACAGAACTCTTGTTGTTTCGGGAGAATTTTTCGGTGTGAGCACCGGTTTGCTGGGGGGATGGGGGAGAATCAGGCACGCATTCAACCATACAGTCACAGATGAGTTTTACTCAATGGAACCCGCCGATTACCTCAGAAAGGTTGCGAGAGTCTACGGACTGAGTTCATATTTCGGTCTGCTAACCTCTGTGCCCATGGATAAGCTGAGTGTAAAAAGCTTCGGAGAGGTCACTGTTTTCGCAACAGCGGGAGTTATGAATCCCAATGAGAGGGTTGGGACTATTAATATTATAGCAGTTTTTGAATGCAGAATGAGCAGGGCTGCAATGCTTAACGCAATAATAACTGCAACGGAGGCAAAAACAAAAGCTATTCTCGAAGCTGGCCACAGATTCACCGGCACCAACACCGATGCTGTTATTGTTCTATGCACCCAGAGGGGCAAATATCACAGGTATTCCGGGCCTGCAAGCGATGCTGGAAGAAAGCTGTGGAAATGTGCTGAAAATGCTGTGAAAGAGAGTCTGGCAAGATGGTAGCATATGAAATCAAATTTGCTTTATCAAAAATAAGGAAAATTTTATTAAACCGAAATCCAAATTGCTGGACTATGAGAAAAGTGGTTTTGATTTCAGTTATGCTGAGCATAATTACAGCAGCAAGTGCCAGCACGTTTCAGGGGGATGTGCAGAGAACAGGAAATTTCAGTTCGGATGGTCAGATTTTGCCAGTTCTCGCATGGAAGCAGGAAATAACTGGACTGGTTGGTTCGTCACCCGTTTACAGTAATGGACATGTCTACGTTACAAACTGGTATGGATGGGGAACCTGGAGCCCGGGTTTATACTCTCTGAACGCAACCACTGGAGAGTTAGAGTGGAGAAATGACAAGATTACAGGAGCTTCGAGTGTGGCGGTGTATGGAGACACAGTTATCGTTGGAAACCTCTCGGGTCATATCTATTACGTAAACGCTACTACTGGAGAAATAGAGAACTCAATTCTGCTCGAATCCTCTCCATCATGGTGGGGAATTGCATCTTCGCCTTTAATTTACAATGGAATTGTTTACGTCACAACATTCTCCAATGGAACACTTTGGAGTCTCGATAACGGAAATGTTCGGTGGAAGTTCACAACTGGGGGAGAGATTTCGCATTACACCTCACCTGCAGCTTATAACGGTATCATCTTCTTCGCTGGAAACGAAAGTGGAAGTAACGCACTTTTTGCTGTTAATGAGAGCGGAAATCTTGTATGGAAATTCCCCGTTGAAGGAAAGATAACAAATACCCCAACTGTGGGTTATGGTAAAGTCTTTGTTGCCACCGACAAAAAATTCTACGCTATCAATTTAAATGGCAGCAAAGCCTGGAGTGTGAACTTCAGCGGAACAATGTCATCCGCGGCTGTTGCTTATGATAAAGTCTACGTTGGTTCTTCTGATGGTAAGCTTTACTGTTTCGATGCAGACAATGGAAGCATAATCTGGGAGTTCACCGCCAACGGAAAAATAGATTCCTCACCGGCGGTTGCGGGTAAAGCAGTGTATTTCGCAACCAACACACCTCAGGGGACGATTTACGCCGTTAACGCTGACACTGGAAGCTTATTTTGGTACTACAGACTTACACCCCCATCAGGAAGCTACTACAACATCATGTCCTCTCCATTTATTGCCAATAACAGGCTCTATATTGGAGCGGACAGCGGTTTTGTTTACTGCTTTAACATCTCGGGAAGTTTGGAATACAATGTTTCCATTATTCCCGGCAAGTTTGATGTTGCGGTGAATGGAAAAACCTACAGCATTAGCAGAGCGACGGCACTGGGAGCACTTTTCGCTGCCCGGGAACATTCAGAAACTTTCTTTGAGATAACTCTGGATGATAGCTGGTATGAACAGACAAAAACACTTTTCATATCCTCTATAATGGGTCTCGGGACCAAGCAGGTTAATGGAAAACGGATATACTGGTCGATATGGAATGAAAGCAAAGCAATGATTCCAGTTGGTGCTGATGCCTATCAGATTTCGGGAAATGAAACAATCTACTACTGCTATGGAGAGGGTGATCTCGAAACGTGTTCGGTGCTTCTCGTGATAAGATCAGACTTGAAACCAGCAGGAGTTCTTTCCTTGGAAGTCTCAGATGGAAGAAGAGGAGGGAATGTAACGGCATGGGTAAATGTTACTTCTGCCGAAAACGACTGGTACGTTTTGGTTGTGAGCGGGGTTAATGGAGATGGAGAGGCGATAGCTGGTATCTCAACCTTCCGCTTAAATGCTGGAGAGGAGTTGAGAGTTCCCGTGCTTGTGCATATTCCACAGCTTGCTGATAAAGGGAAGTACAACCTCTACGCAGGAGTTTACAGGCTTAGCGATTACCCCGGAAATCCCATTCATGTTTATGGCAAAGCAAGCTGTGAGGTGAGCTGATGCCCCGTATTTTCTTTGCGTTGTTAATTCTCATCTCCCTGCTTCTTCCAGCCTCAGCCCTAACCCTAACCATCAGCGGAGGATGTGTTGGAGAGAAAGTCACTGTGACGACAGACGAGAATGCAGTAATAATCTTCAGGATGAACTCAGGAACTCCGATTTTCTCCGAGGCTTCACTATCTAACCCGGCATACTTCAAACCAATGGTTGAAGGTGAGCTTCTTGTAACTGCCATTGCTGCTGATGAGACAGTGAGCAAGACCATCCAGATCAAAAACTGCAGAAGTGGTGGATTTGTGGAGAGAGGAACTGAACAAATTCTCCCTTACGGAACTTTTGAAGTTCTTGGAAGAGAGGTTGAATGGAGAACAGCATACGGAGCGCTGAAAAAAGCTGGAGAAATACTGCACTTCACAATAACCCCAAAGCTAACAGAATGGGGGATTTTCGTCGAATGCGTGAAAGATTTATGCACAGGTGACCTGGGCGATACTTCTGGCTGGATGTACTGGGTTAACTATCCAGATGAACCGATACCGGGTGTTGCAGCTACAGATTTCAGGGTTAAGCCTGGAGACAGGATAATCTGGTACTTCTCACGAAGCATGAGCGATAATCCTGACAGATCGCCTTACAAGATTTACATAAACGTCGGGGATGATTACAAAATCACAGTTAGCATGATCTGGCCATCAAAGGTTCCGCCAGTTGCCGACTTCACTTTTTCCCCAAGCAACCCAAATGCTGGAGATGAAGTTGTTTTTAACGCCTCCAAATCTGCAGGAGAAATAATAGACTACATCTGGAACTTTGGAGATGGAAAAAGCGGTAGAGGGATGGTTGTAACCCACATTTACACTGATCCGGGCGATTACGAGGTTTCTCTGACAGTATTTGATAAGGATGGACTTTCAGACACCATAACAAAGACTGTAAGGGTTGGTGAAGCGGGAATTCAGCTTAACAACACCGGACAGGTTATCTCAATTCATCCCGGAGAAGTAAAGGTGATTCCATCAGAGAACGTTGTGAATGAGCTTTCCATCACAGCTTTAATCTTCAAGTCTGAAAAACCCGTGGAGATTGCCATTTCAGGATGTAATATCCCTCCCGGGGTGATTTACGGAACTTTTTACAGGTGGTTTGAGATTACGGCAAATGATTCTGTAACGTTGAGGATCAATTTCAGAGTTCCGAAGGATATTGCAGAAGGTGGCGAGGTTGTACTGATGAAGTACAACGGGAGCTGGTCTGAGCTTCCCACAGAAAAAACCGGAGAGGATGAGAATTACATCCACTATTCAGCTGAAACAACCTCGCTCAGCGTCTTTGCCATCACAGTAAAATGGAAAAACTTCCCCCTCAGTGCTACAGATGAAAGAATTCGGAAATCCCTTGAGTGGTTAAAAACAATTCAAAATGATGATGGCGGGTTTGCAAATCCTGAGGAGAATAGCAGCATTTCCGCTACAGCATGGGCTGTAATGGCAATAGTTGCGGCAGGAGATAACC
This sequence comes from uncultured archaeon, assembly GCA_964654595.1. GTDB lineage: Archaea > Halobacteriota > Archaeoglobi > Archaeoglobales > Archaeoglobaceae > Archaeoglobus. The sequence continues at coordinate 12,868 of CAZZLE010000125.1, forward strand.
CTCATGAATGGGTTAGGAGTAAAAGTCCGATTGAGTTCATAAAAGAGAGACTTAAAGACGAGCTGGACAAAATGGGGGCTGAAGACTACGCAAGAATTATACTGGCTCTGGTTTACGCAGATGAAGATCCCAGAAACTTTGCGGGGATTGACCTTGTGAGCAGGCTGAAATCCTACATGAAAGAAAACGGGCAGATAGGTGATTTCACGTATAAAACAATCTGGGGAATCATAGCCTTAGCTTCTGTAGGCGAGAACGTGTCGATGTCTGCAGAATGGCTGAAATCGCAGCAGAATGCAGATGGAGGCTTTTCATGGAGTGTTGGAGAAGAGAGCGATTTTGACGATACAGCTGCCGCAATTCAGGCTTTGATAGCTGCTGGAGAACCAAAAGACTCTGAAGTAATAAAAAAGGCATTGGATTACCTCAAAACCGGTCAGAACGATGATGGTGGAATGAGGTATTTCGGGAACTCTGCAAGCAATGCCGCAAGCGATTCATGGACAATACAGGCTCTTGTTGCTGCTGGAATAAATCCGGCTGAATGGGTTAAAAACAATAAAAGTGTTGTTGATCATCTCCTCAGCCTTCAGACAGAAGAAGGATACTTTAAGTACACAAAATATCAAACCTCCAATCCTGGCTACATGACAGTATCCGCCATCATGGCGCTGCTTGGAGAGCCGCATCCCATTAAAGTTAACAAATCCCTTGCTATGCCAGCACCCTCCGAAACTGCTGAAATTACTGAAACTCCAACAGTAACCGTAACAGCCAACACAACCGTTACAGAAACTGAGGCATTCAAGAGCACTCCCGGATTTTCCTCAATTGCAGTAATTGCAGCCCTCGCTTTAGCTGCAGCCTTGAGGGGGAGAAGATGAAAAAGTTCGCTGTACTTCTTTTAACCACCATTCTCCTTTGCCTCTGCACATCCCCCTTAAAGGAGGAGGTATCATTTAACCTTACAGAAATATTCAATGCCACACCACTTGACGATACGGGCCACAGAATTCCGGAAGGAAAACCCCAAAGAATAGTTTCTCTCGCACCGAGCAATACGGAAATTCTGTTCGCAATAGGTGTTGGAGATAGGGTTGTGGGGGTGACAGATTACTGCAACTACCCGCCAGAGGTTGTCGAGAAGAGGAAGATGGGAGAAATTGCAAGCATTGGTGGTTACACCACCATAAACATTGAAAGAGTGATTTCCCTGAACCCTGATCTCGTCGTAGCTTCTTACGGAAATGGCATAGA
>CAZZLE010000126.1:0-17459 GCA_964654595.1 uncultured archaeon
ATCAGAAACCTGCATCGTGATTGAAAAAATTTTAAAATCTAACTCCAACAGCTGACATGCTTGATTTAATTCTGAAAACAGTATGGCTTCTCCTGCCATGTTACACACCCAACAACTTTGCTGTTCTCGTTGGCGGTGGGAAACCGATAGATTTTGGAAAAACATTCTTTGACGGAAAAAGGATATTAGGAGATGGTAAAACCTGGAGGGGGTTTACAGGAGGTGTTACGGGGGGTGTTTTTACTGCCAACCTTCAGTTTGCTATTGAAAAGCTTTCAGGTGTTGCCATCTACTCCTCTCTCCCGTTTAGCGAATTCTTCATCCTTACATTTTTGCTGGCTCTTGGAGCGATGCTTGGAGATCTCTGCGGAAGTTTCATAAAGAGGAGATTTGGCTACGAAAGGGGTGCAAGTTTTCCACTTCTTGACCAGCTCACGTTTCTCATCGTTGCCCTTATCTTAGCCTCAACATTCCCACCATTCTGGAAGCTGTTTACGATTCAGGTCATTTTGCTGGCTGTAATAATTACTCCTGCCCTCCATTTTGGAATAAACTATATTGCCTACAGACTAAACCTTAAGGAGGTGCCGTGGTGATGTCAGTTGAGAAATTGATCACCAGAATGATTGAGACCGGAGCATTAAAGTTCGGTGATTTTGTGCTGTCTTCAGGAAGAAGAAGCAACGTTTATGTTGACGTGAAACTTGCATCCACATTCCCCGACATTCTCGAGATGATTGCTGAAAAAATGGCGGAAAGGCTTAGAGATCTTGATTTCGACAGAATAGCCTGTGTTGAGCTTGGGGGTGTCCCTGTTGCGGTTGCCCTCTCGCTAAGGATGAAGAAACCACTCGTAATATTCAGAAAGGAGAAGAAGGACTACGGTGTCAGAGGAGACAGAATTGGGGAGGTAAGGAAGGGTGAAAAAGTCGTGGTCGTTGAGGATGTCATAACCACTGGTAGCTCAGCCCTCTCAGCCGCAAGGAGAGTAGAGGAGAGTGGAGCTACTGTTGCTGGAATTATTGCAGTTGTTGACAGGGAAGAATCTGGAAAGGAATTCATGAGCATACTGAAGCTCAGCGACCTAATCAAGGCGTATGACACCTTCCAGCCTGCCGAATCTTAGTTCTTCCAGTTCCTCTCTTTTGAATTCCTGCTCCGGATAGAAATCGTAGTTCTCAAACGATCTTGCAACAATTTCTGCAGGAAATCCAATCAGTTCAGCTACAGCTTCTCCGTCGCTCTTTCTAACTCTCGCTCTGTCGAAATCTTTAAGGAAATTCTCAAGTAAATCTGGATTGCATTCAGCAAAGCTGTTGTTCACGGCAAGAGTGCAGCACAGATAATCACCCACTTGCTCGCTGAACAGTTCCTTTCTTCCCTCAAGTATGGTGAAGTAAGGTTCCCATATCGCTATTGCCCTTAGTTCTGCAAGAGACCTGATCATGTTCTCAGGACTTCTGAAATATCTTATCCTTCCCTTTATTCCCCTCAAATCGAAATATTTTCTCAAATTTCTCTCCATGGTTGAAAATTCAGAACATCCCCAGTATTCGGCCTCAGAATTGGAGAAAACAAGCCCGCCACCGTTCAAAGCCACCTTTCTCACAATCGTGATATTTTTCATTAGTATACCAAAGAATGCCTGGGTTATAAACGGAGATGCGGCTATGTCTATAACACCATGAACGAGGTCTTTTGTGATCTCTATGCTGCTCTCGTAAACTCTCATATATGAGTTCTGTTTTTTTGACGCTTTTACAACTCTTGGGTACTCACTTGCCCTCAAAATTCCAATTCTTGCAACACCTCTCACCGGTTCGGGAGAATACTTGACGAGCCAGACTCTGTAGGACTTCCCGGAAACTTTCTTCCTTACGATCTCCTTTGCATCCTCAAGACCCGAAAGGGTTTCAGAAACTGTTGATTTTGACAACCCCGTAAGACTGGAGATCTCACTCTGTAAAACCCCCTCCTCCCCCGCTCTTTCCAGAACATGCTTTATCTTCTCGCCAGCATCCATTTTAAGTATATCACTGCGAATGATATTTTAGAATTTCTTCTGCACACTGTCAAATTCCACAATGCTGAATCCGCTAATTTTTTATAAGCTGATGCCGAATAGCGGTGAGGGTGTATAGAAATGAACAAAACTTTCGATATAGATGAGAAAGACCGGATGATTCTTGAACTTCTTGAAAAAGACCCTGAAATATCTCAAAGTGAAATAGCAAAGGTCGTTGGACTCTCACAGCCCTCAGTTGGAAGCAGAATAAAAAAGCTCAAGGAACTCGGAGTGATAAACCATGCGTACGGGATCAACATAAAGAAGTCAGGTCTTAACATTCTCAAGGTTGATGTGAGGTGCAAGAGACCATCAAAAATTCTTGAAAAGCTTTCAAAATGCCCGTTCTTCCTCAACGGGATTGTTTTGGCTGGAGAGAAGAACGCCACAATTTTTCTGGTAGGTGAAGACCTGACAACACTTGAGGCAATTGTTGACAAGCACGTTAGAGCAGAGCCGGAGGTTTACGACGTTGAGGCAGGGATAGTGGTGAGAGTTGAGAAAGACACGGTAATGCCGATTAAAATGTACATTGAAAAGCAGAAAGAAGTTCCGTGTGGTGACGAAATTTGCACGGATTGCGACTACTGGAAAATTAATCTCTGCCTCGGTTGTCCGGTAACAGGGCATTACAGAGGAAAGCTGTGGAAATAAAATGCTGAGCAAAATAAAACCCCTCACCACAGAACTCGCCTCCCCGGTAGCTTTAATACTTTCAAGACTCGGAGTGAAACCAAACCACCTCACGTTCTTAGGACTCGTTTTCGCTCTTGTTTCCTCTTACCTAATAATAGAGAAAAACATACCGCTTGCAAGCTTTTTCATCTTGCTGAGCAGTCTCTGCGACCTGCTGGATGGAGCACTGGCGAGAAACGCTGGAATGACCTCAAATTTTGGGGCATTCTTGGATTCTGTTACGGACAGATACGTTGATGTTATTCTCTTCATCTCGCTCGGAATCTACGGCATTGACTGGGTGGTTATAGCATTAGCAATGAGCGGTGCATTGCTTGTCAGCTACACAAGGGCAAGGGCTGAGAGTGTCATTGAGAGGTGCGATGTTGGGGTTGCTGAAAGAAGTGAGAGGCTTCTGATTCTGCTTGCGGGCATGGTTACAGGTTACATTTACGAAGCGGTTTTGCTGATAGCGTTTCTGAGCCATGTAACAGCTCTGCACAGAGTGGTTTACACTTACCTTAAAATCAAATCGGAATGAGCAGCCTTATATAACCAATGTAGGGTATTCTGAACTTCGCAACGCCTATTATCCACTCTTCCTTTACGGGCTGTATTTTCTCTCCAATTGGGGAGAATGCTGCAGGGACAGCCTGATCAGAAAGCTGATTGGTCCTTATATTGTCTCCCTGGGTAATGTAGCCGTCACTCTCTGCTATCTGATTGGTCAGAACAAGCTTTCCGTTAACAATTGCTGGAATGTACTCCCCCTTGTGCACGTAAGCAATGGCTCTGTGGATTATGGGTTTTCCATAACCGTTAGGTCTGTAAACAATAACGTCACCGTAATTCCCAAAGCTCATGTAACTCTTTTCCAGCCCTTCTTCCCAGGTTACAATCCCTCCAGCTCTTGATGGGCTGATGAGGAAGACCACATCACCAGGATGCATGTTTGGCTTCATGCTGCCAGACTCAACTGCAACCATAAAAGGCCATGTGCCGGTTATAGCAATACCTCCTCCCACAACAACCGCAACGATAATTAACGTTGAGACCACATCTTTCAGGAACTGGTACACCTTGGACTCATCATCCATGCTTTAAGGAGGAGGTAAGATGGTAATTAAAAATATCGATGCCGCAACGGTGGCGAAGAAGTTCCTTGTTAGGGGTTACAACATAGATCCAAAAGCTGCAGAACTTCTTTGCAAGTCCGGGATTTTCAGTGATGAAGTTGTGGACAGAATATGTCGAATAGCCAATGGTGGGTTCATTATAGAAAAAAGTATCGTTGAGCGTTTCTTAGAAAATTTTTCAAAACCAACGCCAGAACCCGAGCTGAAGCCTAAGGGTTCTGAGGTTAAATCTTCGTGCTCTTCCCTTAAAGTCATTAAGGATATCACCGGCAAGTCCTCCTGTCAGGGCAATGTGGAAGACTTTCTCATGTACTTCAACTCCAGACTTGAGAAGCTTTCGAGGATAATAAGGAGCAGAATGAGCATTACACCAATAGCCTATGCCGGAAAGGTCAGGGGAAATGTGAACGTTGCTGGACTCGTGAGCGAGGTATACGAGAAGGGTGAGAAATGCTACATTCGTCTTGAAGACAGTACGGGAATTATAACCTGTGTCGCGACCGGTAAAAACGCTGAAATTGCAAGAGAACTTCTGGGTGATGAAGTTATAGGTGTAAACGGAGTGATTAAAGGCTCCTCACTCTACGCTAACAGAATAATTTTTCCCGACATCCCGATTAACGGGAATGGAGAGAAAAAGAAGGATTTCTTCATAGTTTTCCTTTCAGATACACACTTCGGAAGTAAAGAATTTCTCGAGAAGGAATGGAGGATGTTTGTAAACTGGCTGAATGGAGAGGTTGGAGGGGGCAGGAGTCAGGAGGTTGGGGAGAAGGTGAGGTATATCATCATAGCGGGGGATATTGTTGATGGCATAGGCGTGTATCCGGGACAGGAGGACGATTTGGAAGTAAAAGACATATACGGCCAGTATGAGCTTGCAGCTTCACATCTGGAGGATATACCGAAGCACATAAAGGTGATAATATCTCCCGGAAACCACGATGCTGTAAGGCAGGCCGAACCGCAGCCCGCTTTTGATGGAGAGATAAGGAACATGTTTCCGAAAAATGTTGAGCATGTCGGCAACCCTGCTTATGTTGACATTGAGGGTGTAAAGGTTTTAATTTACCACGGAAGAAGCCTGGATGACATAATCTCCAAAATTCCAAGACTCAGCTACGATGAACCGCAGAAAGCAATGGAGGAACTCCTGAAGAGGAGACACCTGAGCCCGATTTACGGTGAAAGAACCCCATTAGCTCCTGAAAGGGAGGACTACCTCGTCATTGAAGATGTTCCCGATATTCTGCACTGCGGACACATCCACACGTACGGTACAGGATTCTACAGGGGGGTTTTCATGGTCAACTCCTCGACCTGGCAGGCTCAGACTGAGTTTCAGAAAAAGGTCAATCTCAATCCGATGCCCGGAAACGTGGCAGTTTACAGACCCGGCGGGGAGGTTGTGAGATTGAGATTCTACGGTGAGTAGAAATGTACCTTGTAATAAGCTGGAGATACGTGGAAAGTCTCTGCAGAAAGATTGCATCTGAAATTATTGAAGATGCTTTCATTCCGGACAGAATAGTTGCTCTGGTGAAGGGAGGGGTTTTTGCAGGGAGCTTTCTGTGCGACTATCTCGGTGTTTCAAAAATCGAATGTCTTGATGTCAGAGAAGAAGGAAGAAGAGTTGGGGGCAAGAAGACACTGCTCGTGGACGATTTTATCAACACCGGAAATACAATGAAGAAAGCTCTTAAGCTCGTGGAAGGGGAGGTGAGGACTGCATCACTGCTTATGCTGGAGAATTCTGAATTCATACCGGATTATCTCGGAGACTACCTTACGGATCACTACTGGGTAATCTTCCCGTGGAACATTGTTGAAGACCTTTCAGAACTTATACGCGACATAATGCGTGAATGGGGGGAGATAAGTCAGTCAAAGCTTAGAAGGGTTGTTTCGGAGAGGGGGTTGAACATACATTCTCTTGAGGCGGTTTTCCCGGGTAAGTTTGAGGAAGTGCTCCAGTTAATGGAGCTGAAAGGTATCGTGAGAAAGAGAATTGAGGGGGGAAGGGTTTACTGGAGGCTGGTTGAATGATCGGAATTATTGGAGGGACCCATATCCTCGAAATCGAGGTTCTGAAAGATGTTGAGGAAACGAGGATTGAGACCCCCTACGGTGTTGCGGAAGTTGATGTTGGCACAATTGATGGCATCGATGTTGCAATAATCCAGAGACACGGAAAAAACAAGGACAAGCCACCTCACAGAATAAACCACCCTGCAAACTTTCACGCACTGAAGTCACTGGGTGTCAAGTACGTAATCGGCATGGGCTCTGTTGGATCTCTTAAGGAGGAGTTCACGATTCCATCCCTCATCATTCCCCATGACTACATAGACTTTTTCAGCGGTGTTACAGTTTACAATGACTCTCTTGTTCACATCACCCCCGGATTCGATGAATATCTGAGGAGTGTACTTTTAGGAGTGGCAAAAAAGCATTCAAGCTTTCCTGTAATTGAGAGTGGTGTTTACTTTCAGACCAGAGGTCCAAGACTGGAAACCAAGGCTGAAATTGCGATGATAAGAAACTACGCGGATTGTGTAGGAATGACTGCAGGCAGTGAGGCGACAGTAGCCAAAGAACTTGGCATTAGCTACGCCATAATCTGCACCATGGACAACTACGCCCATGGAATAAAAAATCAGAGAATTGATTACAGAGAGATAGTTCAGAAGGCAAAAGAGAACGCCAGAGAATGTCTCAAAATTGTTGAAGAAGCTGTTAAAAAGGTCTGGGAAGAAAAAATTCAGAGGACATAAATCTTATATAGTAACTCATCTACCTTAATGTAAATGTATACAGCTTTAATCGAGTCAGTGGTGAGGATTCTCCAGAAAGCTAATTTTAATGTTGCGGACTTAGCCGAGACTAAGCCAAGATGCTTCGATATTGTTGCAAGAAAAGATAACATCGTTCTGCTTATCAAAGTTCTCTATAATGTTGATTCCCTGAAACCCGAAGCAGCAGAAGAGATGAAGAAGCTGACAAAAATACTGCAGGCAAGCCCCATAGTAATTGGAGAAAGATTCAAATTTGACTTTCTTGAAAGGGGAGTTGTTTACACACGCTACGGTTTGCCGGTAATCAACCTTGCAACCTTTTATGACTTTGTTGTTGATGGAGTTTATCCCTACATTTACTCAGCTCCGGGTGGATATTACGTCAAGCTTGACAGCGAGAAGATAAGAGCAGCAAGAGAGAAACTGGGTTTGAGCATTGGAGATATGGCAAAGCTTTTAGGAGTTTCAAGAAGGACGGTGAAGAAGTACGAGGAGGGAACAGACACAACGCTTTCGACAGCAGCAAAGATTGAGGAAATTATCGGAACCTTTGCTATAAAGGAAATTGACCTGATCAATTTCGTTGAAGCGGACGTTAACGAAGAGGAAGAAATTGAAGGTGAGGAGGGGGAAATAATCGAACAGCTCAGGGTTATAGGGCTGTCGGTTTATCCAGTCAGGCAAGCTCCATTTGATGCTGTCTCACAGGTAGAAGATGATCAGATTCTGACCGGATTCAAGCAGGTAAGAGAGATAGAAAAGAGAGCGAAGCTTCTTGGCAGGATTTCTGAAGCCATAAATGTTGAGGCGGCATACATCACCGACAGGGTTTGCAGGAAAAAGGTTGAATCGGTTGTTTTTGTCTTGAAGGAAGAACTTTACTCTGTTAGCAGTGCAAAGGATTTTATCTCTCTTCTGAGAGAAAAAAGTTGTGAAGGGTGAGACGGATGCTGGAGTATTTGTATCCACTGAGAACGTATCTGATAGTTTCGGGAATCGAAAAACCCAATGTAATGACTGCAGACTGGGTCGTGCCATTGTCTTTTAAACCGCAGCTTCTCGGAGTTGCAATTGGGCACAGCAGATACACACACTCCCTGATCAAAGAGTGCGGGGAGTTTGTGGTTGCAGTTCCGACAATAGAGCTTCTAAAGGATGTTTGGAAAGCAGGAACGCTGAGCGGGGCAAAGGGAGACAAGATGGAAAAGCTCAGCATCACGCTGGTTAATTCAAAGAAAGTTAAGGTTCCTTCCATCAAAGAGTGTCAGGCAAATATTGAGTGTAAAGTTGTCAGGGAAGTTGAGACCGGGGACCATACTTTCTTTGTGGGGGAGATACTTGACGTAAGTTATGGAGATGCTTTCAAAGGCGGAAAGCCTGACATAAACTACAAATTCGTTATGCATGCATCCTTCGGAAACAACTTCACCACAAACTCTGGCGAGATCTTCAAACCCTGACTTTCATTATTTTTAAACAGCTTCAGCAAAACACGAAAGTATTATTTATTTTCACGTGTAAATTACAACAATGGAGAGGATAGAGGAGTATCTCGAGGCCATTTACGATATTCAGGAAGAAACCAGTAAAGTTGCAAAAACAGGAGATTTGGCAAAATTACTTAACGTAAAGCCTTCAAGTGTAACAGAGATGCTTATAAAGCTAAGAGACATGGGTTATGTTGATTACCAGCCATACAAAGGGGCAAAACTGACGAGAAAAGGAGAGGCGCTTGCCAAGAAGATTAAAAAGTACTACCTCGCTCTGTATCACTTCTTCAAAGACTATCTCGGCATAGAGGACAAGCTTGCAGAAAAGCTCAGCTGCGAGCTTGAGCACCACATAACTGAGGATGCATTTTTTAAAGTTTGCAGAATTATTTCTGGAAACTGCGATGTTTGCGAAAACTGTGTTCAGGAGTATATCAGCCTTTCAGATGCGGACAGAGGAGATTATGAGGTTGTTGTTGCACCATCTTATCTGGAAAAAATCGGGTTGAAGCCTGGAGAGGTCATAAGTGTTGTTGATGATGAAGTTGAAACACCTGTAGGCAAGTTCAAAATTGATGAGAGTGTTAAGAAGACCGTCATTCTCTCCAGATTTTGATTGCATAAAGCATTTCGAAGAAAACTCCCTTTTTTCCGGTAATTTCGTAAACGAATTTTTTACTTTTTATTAAATCAAAAATCTCCGGTTCGTTCTGAGAGGAGGCTATCAGGATTGCTCTTCCCCCATCATCCATAATTTCTTCCAGAGAGTCCAGAAACTTTCTGATAACCTCTAATCCCCTCTTTCCACCGTCAATTGCAACATCGAGCCAGTCACCTTTTTTAAGTTCATCCTCAAGCTCCACATAAGGAGGATTGAAGAGGACGAGGCTGAATTTCTTCTTTATTCCACCTGCAATGTCCGTCATTACAACATCCAGACCCCTGCACCTCAGCTCCCTTGCAGCATAAGGGGAGATGTCGGTTGTAAGGATGTATTTGCACATATCCTTTAACCTCTCCGCAACAAACCCACTTCCCGCGCCAATTTCAATTACTTCATCCTCAGGCTTAATTTCCTTCAGAGCTGCCTCAAGAAGGAGTTCACTGTCTTCAGCCGGTTCGTAAATCATTCTCTCACCAGAATCTCTGCAAACTTCTCTGCCCCAAGCTCTTCAGGCCTTTTCCGGGCAAGATCTTCATCTATGGCTATGTTAACGCCATACCTCCTCCCGAACTCCTGCACTATCTTACCCATCTTCTTTCTTTTCATGCTGAATGCAAAGGTGACAAACGTCTCAAAAAGCTCCCTGTCTTTCACCTCAACTTCTGGCTCTGGAAAGATGCGGACTATGGCTGAATCAACCTTCGGTGGTGGGTTGAAGCTGCTTGACTTTACCACTTCAAGCAGTTCCGCTCTGCAGTATGTTTTCAAGATTACACCGAGCCTGTTATCATCCCTGCAAAGTCTTTCAGCAAATTCCCGCTGGTACATTACAACCGCAAGTCTGAAGTCTGATTTCAGGAGTTTGAATGTGAGGGGGGAGGAGATTCTGTACGGAATGTTTGAAACAAACTTGGTGAAGGGTGGAAACGGAACTTTCAGCGCATCACCGTGTACAAGTCTGAACGTCCCATCTTCTATGAATTTCGAAAATCTCTTCCTGAGCAATTCAACCATTGCTGGATCCTTTTCTATGCCGATAACCCTGCATTTTCTTAGCATTGCAGAAGTCAGGTTGCCGGTTCCGCAGCCGACTTCCAGAACAACATCATCCTCAGAGAGCTCAGCGTACTTTACAATTCTCGACGTCACCCTCCTGTCAACCAGCATGTGCTGTCCAAGGCTTTTACGCATTCTCATGCAGCTTCCTAACTCTAAGCCCTATTTCGAGCCACGCCCAGGCCCAGACAACACATTCGAAGGCTCTGATCAGGTCACCTTTATCAAGAAAGTAACTTGAGTCGCTGATGTAAGCTCTTATATTTTCCATGAACTCTCTGTCCCCATCAACCCCTCTCATTCTCATCTCAATCCTCTTCAGCCACTTCAGGGTTTCATTTTTCAGCTCCTCTTCCAGTTTCAACTTTTCTCACCTTCAGGGTAAGACCATCCCTCTCCACAACCTCTACCTCTTCACCTTTCCTTAGCTCCTCATCACTTACAATCTTCCATATCTCACCCCTGATTCTTGCAAATCCTCTTCCATTTCCAAACTCCAGCACTTCCCCCCTTAACCCAACAACCTCTCCAACGCTGCTCTTCTTTTTTCTGATCTGGGTAATCTTTACTATTACAAAAGTCATTATCCCGCCCATTCCAATTCCGATTCCAGCAACAAACTTCGGAAAAGCATCATAAAATGATTCTGGCATCAGTGGCTCGTTGAAAAGCACCAGCAGTCCCAAAACAATAGAAATTACGGAAGCTGCTCCAAGAACACCGTAAGTTGGTGTCAAGAGTTCAGCAATCAGGAAAATGATACCAAGTATTATCAGCAGCAATCCGAGATGGTTAATACCGATAACCCCAAGTCCAGCAAGGGCAAGAACAAGGCAAATGGCTCCAACTATCTCAGGGATAATTCCCGGAGACGTTAAACCGAAAATGAGAAGGTATATTCCAAGCAAAAGCAGAATGGCTGCAAGCTGTGGACTTGAGATTATCTCGTATATACTTGCCTGCAACGGCTTTTTAATCTCGGTAATTCTGTAAGTGTAAAACTCAAACGTTACGGTCTTTCCATTCACGGTAACGCTTCTTCCTTTAAGCCCGTTTATGGCCTCACTTTCACTGTTGGCAATGAAATCAACAATACCCTGCTCGAACGCCTCCTTTGCTGTTAGGGTAAGAGCTTGAGTGATAAACCTCTCCGCAACCTCCTCATTCCTGCCCCTCTCCCTCGCAATATCCTTAACATAGCCCGCAATGTAGTTTACGGTCTTGTTCTCAACTTCTGCACTTCCAAAGCCAACACTGACGGGAGTTGCAGCACCTACAGCTGTGCCATCGGCCATTATTGCAATATGTGAGGAAAGAAGGATGATCGAACCTGCGGAAGCACACATTGCACCGCTTGGGACATAAACAACAACAGGAACCTTGCTGTTTAGAAACATCTTGACTATTTTCTGCGTTGAGCTCAAAAGTCCTCCAGGCGTGTCGAGGACAACAAACAAAATATCATATTTCTCTCTGAGGGCAAAATCGTATGCATGCTGGAGAGTCAGATAGGTGCCCTCGTTAATCTCTCCCCTTACCTCCACCTTCGCTACATTCAACTCAGCCGCACCCGCAAGTCCGGGAAGCAAAATCAACAACGTTAAAGCAAAAAGAAAAAGTTTCATATTTTCTGTTGATGTAACTTAATTTAACCTTTGCTACATCTTCACAGCTGGCTGGAAGTTGAAGGGAGCGAAGGAGTCTGGGGAGATGCGGAGATCCAAGACAAAGGGTTTCTCGGAACTGAGCATTTCCCTTATAGCATCATCAATTTCAACATCCGAAGACACAGCAATTCCTTCAGCTCCGAAAACTCTCGCCAGTTCTGAAAAATCAGGATTTGTGTGTAGGGTTCCGTAAATCCTCCCCATCTTCTGAATTTTCTGCCTGAAGTAAAGAACTCTGTAAGAGTTGTCGTTCACCACAACCACTTTCACCGGAATTTTCTCCCTCACTGCAGTCTCCAAATCCTGAAGTGTCATCATGAACTCCCCGTCACCAACAACGGCTATGCCAGTGTATCCGAGAAGCTGAGCAGCCATAGCTGCCGGAAAGCCGAAGCCCATGGCCCCGTGATTTGTTGCTGCGAGATAGCTTCTCGGTCTCTTAGCCTTAATGTAGGCCTGAGGATACAGCACATGCATCCCCTGGCCAGCGGTAACTACTGTGTTTTCTGGCAAAGTTTCATTTAGCCTTTTGAAGAATTTTGACGGATTTGCAAAACCCTTGTATTCCATGTTTACAGCATTGGAGAGTATTTGCTCCCAGATGCTCTTCCATCCTTCAATTTCTTTTAACCAGCTTTCAGGAGCTTTGTAACCACTCACCCTATCAACAAGCCTTCTGAGAAAATCAACGGCATCGCTGTAGCTTATAAGTGCATAATTCAGCTTTTTTCCGGCTTCCCTGTCCAGAGTGACCGCTGCAACCTTTCCGGAGGGCATCCAGTTGTAGCCGTAGGTTGAAATGTCTGTGAGCTGGCATCCGAGACAGAGCAGGAAGTCGGAGTTTCTGAGAGCTTCATCTGCAGTCATGTTTCCTCCTCCGAATCCCACCCTGCCAAGGCAGAGGTTGTTCTCCTCATCCATCGCTCCTCTCCCGTTTCCGGTTGTTGCAACGGGTATTGAAGTCTTTTCTGCAATCTCTGTTAAAAGTTTGCTTCCCTCCTCGCTGTTCACACCAAATCCAGCCAATATCAGAGGCTTCTCTGCCTCTCTCAGCATCTCTGCAACTTTCTCAACCTCCTCCTCACGGGCCTTTGGCTTTTCAGCCTCAATTTTAACTTCCCCCTCACTGCCTTCCTCCAGCCAGATATCTTCAGCCACCTCAACATAAACCGGACCGCACTCTCTAATTGCGATGGAGAAGGCCTCAGCAATAACGCTTCGAACCTTCTTTGCATCCTCAACCCTGTAAGTGGCCATCGTTATCGGCCTCATCACGGACTGCTGGTCAACCTCAAGCATGGTATTCTTCCCGTAGAGCTTTCTTTTAGCCCCTCCCGAAATTAAAACCATAGGTGAGCCATCTTTGTAGGCGTTGGCAACGCTGATTGCCGCGTTTAGTGTGCCCGGAGCGGCATGAACGATGCTTACTCCGGGAAAGCCGGTAAGTCTCCCCTCCGCATCAGCCATCGATGCGGCAACCTGCTCGTGCCTACACGAGACGTACCTTATCTCTTCCCTGAAGTCATAGAGCGCGTCAACAAAATCAACCACAGACGTGCCGATGATGCCGTAAACTCTCTTCACACCGAACTTTTCCAAACAGTCCGCAACAGCGTGTGCTGCATCCATTCTCTCACCCTGTCACAACATGCCTGACCCCCTCTCCCTTCAGCACCTCGCGATATTCTCCACCTCTCTCCGTTATCGGTATTTTGAAAGTATAGTCTCCTATCACAATCTCTGCATCCCTTACCGCTTCAACAATGGCATCTTCGTCGAACTCGTTTATCACCACAACCTTGACATCTACATTATAAACCGATGAGATGAGGGCTCTCAATATGCCTTCTGGCAGCGGGGAGAAACTCACAATTTTGACCATGATACTTGTAAAATGTTAAGATTTAAAAAAGCTTCAACAATCTATGAAAATTTACCTCTGCTCCCGGTAGGCCTTCAAAACCGCATCGACTATCTTATCCCTCGCCTCCTTACTGACAGGATGGAAAATGTCCTGAAAGCTCCCGTCCTTCATCTTCCTGCTGGGCATGCTTACCCAGAGTCCTTTCTCTCCTTCCACAACTTTCAATCCCTTCACGACAAACTCGTTGTCAAAACTCACGGACGCATACGCCTTCACATTCCCATTTCCCTTCGATTTATATATTCTAACTTCCGTTATTTCGGCCAATTCTAACCCTCCTTTCAAATTTCGTTTCTCTCGGACAACTAAGTATATAAGAATTTTGATTGGTTAGACAGCTTATTTCAATTTCTTTTTTAATTAATAAATCATTATGTTTATCCCTCAAACATTAAGTTAAATTACCACCACCCTACTTGACCCATGGAGCTCGCTGAAATCGTTAGCTTCCTCGATGAATACCTTCAAATTGTAAATTACCAGGATGTTTCAAACAATGGCCTGCAGGTTGAGGGTAGAAATAAGGTTGAAAGAATAGCTTTCGCTGTTGATGCATGCATGGAAAGCTTCAAAGGAGCGATTATGGCAGATGCAGATATGATTGTAGTGCATCACGGCCTTATCTGGGGTGGAATAGGATACATCAGAGGAATCGTGAAGAGAAGAATAGAGTTTCTTTTGAAAAACAACCTATCGCTCTATGCAGCCCACCTGCCCCTTGACGCACACAGGGAAGTGGGAAACAATGCAATGATTCTCAGAAAAATAGGAGCAGAGCCTCAGGAAGAGTTTGGGGGATACAAGGGAGTTAAAATCGGCTATTCGGCAGAGCTGAATGAACTTACAGCAGTGAGTGAGATCGCGAAAAAGTTTGATTCAGCCATGCTTCTACCCTTTGGCAGGGAGAAGATTAAGAGAGTTGCAGCAGTTTCTGGAAAGGGCTGCTTTGCACTAAATGAGGCCATTGAAAAGGGTGTCGAGCTGTTCATCACAGGAGAGCCAGAACACGAAGCCTACCATCTGGCAAAGGAGGGTGGAATAAACGTAATCTTCCTCGGACACTATGAAAGCGAGAAGTTTGGAGTGCTGAGCTTGATGGAAGTTGTAAAAGAAAAATTTGGTGTTGATGCGGTGTTCCTGGATATCCCGACCAACTTCTAAGGCCAGAGACCGTAATAAGCGTTCAAAATTATTATCAGAACCCCTGTAACGATCCCCGCTGCCAGAACAGTTTTTGGACTTATCTTTATCTGCGTTTTTTCCTCTTCGAAGTATCTCATTATACCTGCAGATGACATTAGCGGTGGGGTTCTTTCCTTTCTCTTTGGTCTTGCCATGGTAAAGGTTTTGTGGGGCGAATATTTAACCTTTCCCATGGACGTTTACAGTGGCATTCTTGTTTCGCATGAAGGCATAGTTCATGGGGATCTTGTTGTAGAGGAAATGGTTTTCGAGGAGAGCAGAATTGAGAAGGATGATTATGTTATAACCAGAACATTCTTCAATGCCCATACACATCTGGGCGATGCTGCACTCAGAGATGCACCGAGAATTGAGCTTGAGAAGCTTGTTGGACCGGAAGGATACAAACACCGAATGCTTGAGGCTACTGATTTAACGGTTTTAAGGGAACACGCAATAGCTGAAGTCAGAAGGTGCAGGAATGAGGGCACATCACACTTCCTCGACTTCAGGGAGGGTGGGAAGGCTGGGCTGGAGGTGGTAAGAGATGTTGATGGAGTTCTTGCTCTTGCCAGACCGAAAAATGTTGAGGAAGCTGAAGAAATCAATTCCTTCGGATTTGCATACAGCAGCGTTAGAGACCATGATTTAAAGCTGATTGAAGAAGTTAGAGAAATTGCAAGGAAAAGAAAAAAGTTTTTTGGAATACACGCTGGAGAAAGGGATTGTGGAGACGTTGACGCTACTCTAAGCCTGCAGCCAGATTTTGTGGTGCACATGAACATGTGCCCAGAGATGATTGGAGAGTTCACAGAAGAAGAAATTCCAATAGTGAGCTGCTTCAGAAGTAACGCATTTTTTGGCCTTCTAAACAAAAAAAGCTATGAATTACTTTGCGAGTACGATCTCTGGATGTTGGGAACAGACAACGCGATGATTTCCACAGCATCAATGCTCGACGAGATGCACTTTGCCTCCTACATTGTTGGCAGTGAAAGAGCACTTCTGAGAGCTGCAACCGCTGGATACGAAATTTTTAACGTTGAGCATGGTTACATAATCTTTAACAGGAAACACAGTTTCAGAAAGACATCTGATCCGCTTCTAACCCTCGTAAGAAGGGCTGGAGTTAAAGACATAGAGGTTATTCTGTTTGACACGCATTTGAAATGAGTTTAAGGCTGAGCTGATCATCACAGTAAACAAGGAATTTTTTAATTTTTAACTAACTCCCGTTGCTTCATTAAGATGGTCACTAACTGTATGATTTCGGGAAAGGAGTAGCAGTTTAAAAGAGAAAATTTTAAAAACTATCGCACTGAAGCCGAGGCAAGCCGGATTTGCAGAATCTACGAAAAAGAAAAAAGGTGGTATCTGTGAAAAAGATTGAGTTTATATTTGGTTCAGCATTGTTGCTTTTAATACTGGTCGGTGCATTGGGAATTCTGCAAATGCACACCCATCCCGTAATGCCCATTGAACCCTTTGAATCAGCAGAAGGAATTCCATGGAGGTTACTGGTTGCACTTTATGTCTTCTTTGTGGTTTCCACGACTGGTTTCTGTATAATAATATCTCTTGGAGAGGTTTTCGGGTTTACCAAGCTTGAACCAATACTCAAGGAATGCATGCTGATGGCTCTCGTCACAATACTCGTTGGATTGATGACAATAGCTCTTGATTTAGAACAGGTCATGAGGGGTTACTTCGCCATAGCCGGGCATGTAAACACCACCAGCATAATGTTCTGGATGATTATGCTTTACGTCCTGTATGTAATCTTTCTCATTGTGGAAATATGGTTCTACTTCTACGATGACCTGATAAAGCAAAGAGAGGAGAGAGGTCTCAGGGGTTTGGTTGCAAGAGTACTCACAATTCCAAAGGCGAGTGAAACAAAGGATTTTGCAAAGGTTATTGGATTTGTAACAGTTTTTACAGCCATCATTGCCAACAGCAACCTTGGAGCACTCTTCGGAGTTAACTACATCCCCTTGTGGCACGATCCGTTACTACCAGTTCACTTTGTCCTCTCAGCCATAGTCAGCGGGGCTGCGCTTTCTGTTATTGGTGTTTACATCACCGACTTTGCAAGAGGTGTCAAAATCGAGGGTGAAAGATATGAGGCAATTCAGATGCTGAGAGTTATTCTTGGCTTTTCCATTGTTGTGATGATATTCTTCACTGCCTGGAAATTCGTGACAAAAGCATATCCCAACTCCACCCTGCTTTCGAGAGAAGCTGCCCTGCCTTTTATAAATGGAGAATTCGCCTTCAACTTCTGGGTGATGGAGGTTGCTGTTGGCCTGCTTTTACCTTTGATTCTGCTTGCAGCCCCTCAGATCGGAAGAAGAGCAGAGGGTGTTTTTGCGGCCTCCCTCCTGACGATAACTGGCATCTTCTTCCTCAGGATTGATCATGTAATGGGTGGACTTGCTTTGAAACTCATCACGGGCATGAGCTTTCCATCACCGGTCTACCATCCCTTTGAAATCATGGCAACAATTGGCTTTTTTGCGCTCACGATTCTCCTTTACTACGTCGTTTACAAGCTAATGCCAATGGAGGTGGGAGAATGAACAGGAGAAACTTTCTCAAGCTAATTGCTGGTTTTCTCCCGGCTGTAGCGCTTGTCAGGGGGCAAAATGCAGGAGAGTCTCACAAGAGCTATGTTATGGTTGTTGACGTGAACAAATGCATAGGCTGCGGAAAGTGCGTTGTTGCGTGCAAAGTTGAAAATGATGTACCAATGGACTTCAAACTTTCCAGAACATGGATGGAAGGTTATGCAGTCAAGGAGAAAAT
>CAZZLE010000127.1:0-4708 GCA_964654595.1 uncultured archaeon
TCAAATGAATGTACAAAGCATCCTATACTCGATATTTGTAATGGCAATATCGTGCTTTTTCGGAACATTTCTGGCGAACTTGCTCGTAGAGTTTGGACTTGCTAAGACATTTTCAAAAACCACTATCTCCTTTTCCGAAAACCCTAAACAAGTTTAATTTCGACATTTCAACGATTCTTGCACTTCTACGTGACAATTTTCTTGAATCTCTCAATCATAGCCGAAGCAAATCCGGTTGCAAATCAAATTCTTCCAGTTTTTACTGCGTAGTTTTAAAATCCTCGACGTAGTAAACAAGACCGTTAAATGCTGGGGGAACTGCCCAGTAAAAGTTTAGAGCTTCAGACAAAAATTATAAAAATAGAACTCCGTTTGTATAAAAATCACTGCAAGGGATAAAAGAGGAAAAAGCTAAATTTTAAAGGAATTGAAGAGGTATGCAAAAAAGTTGAAAACGCTGAGATTGAATGACTGGCAGCGTTAGTAATTTTCCAAATCAACACTTATTTTTATTTCTCAATCCCGCCTTTTATAAAATCTCAGCCAGTTTTCCAAGACGTTATTTTTGCCTCCTGAAAATCCTGTTTCATGAAAAAATTTATATAGGATTCTATCAATTAATCATTGGTTAAATTGAACTACAATGGAGGTGTCGGGGGTGGAGCTTCCACTTGCTCCTGTGGAGAGGCTTCTGAGAAAAGCTGGAGCCACAAGGGTTAGTGAGGACGCGAAGGTCGAACTGGCGAAGGCTATCGAAGATTATGCCATGCAGATTGGCAGGAAGGCTGCCGAAATTGCAAAACACGCTGGAAGGAAAACGGTCAAAGTGGACGACATCAAACTTGCTCTGAGGGAGAAGTAAGATTAATCATCTTTTTGATTTACATTTTTTATAATACTTAAGCGGATGTGTAACTTTGCACTCAGAAACGCAGTTATTGTAAGTTCTCATTGTATCGCAGGATGGAGAGGTGTACTCGGTTCCCTTTCCCCTCTCTCCAGCAATATGCTCAACCTGATACCTCGTCTTTTCCTCATCAAAATCTGGAGCAGCTTTAAACAGGTTGATTATCTCTTCAACGCTCATACCTATGTTAAGCAGAAAAGACGTGATGGCAAACCTTGCGGTGTGAGGAACATTCATGCCCCTCTGCAGCTCTGAAAGAATTTCCTTCATGCAGGGAGGAAGGCAGTTGAGGTCAACCTCACCCAAATCCATCGTGAACTTTTCTGACTCTCTCTTTGCCTTCTTTGAGAGCTCTCGCACAGCAGAACTCACAACCTCGCTGGTAGGAACTTTCTCAAAAAGCTTCATCCTCAGAAGTTCCTCCAGACCCCTCAAAACCTCTGATTTTGTGGTCTCAACATAGCCATTTCTCAGCTTTCTGTTCACAAGCCTCCACCTGTCGTCTCTGATTCTTGCAGAAATCCTAACATACGTTGAAACATGCATTTTCCAGCCCTTTAGCTTGGCCCCGAGGTCAATTGCCACCAGCCTGACTATCGGCACCCTGCCACTCTCTTCCGCATCCTCTCTCAGCAGTTTCGAATAGTAGCTGGCCTCATTCACAGCATACCTCATCCTCACCCAGTCTTCCATGGCCGAGACCATCATTCTCGAAGCTATGTAGGTCAGGAGAGAGAGTTTTGCGTTTGTGTAGAATTTATCAACCGCATCTCTGGGATAGTAAAGGGAGCAGTTCTCAAAGCACCCCATGCAGAGATCGCAGTTCTCAAGCCCTCCCTTTTCACTGCAATCGTAGCAGTTTTCCTCGCATTCATGGCAGAAAAATTCAGATTCATCTGTGAACCTTTCATATTCTATTTTACCATCAATCGCCCTGTCGACAATTCTTCTTGCAGTTTCAACAGCATCATGAAACTTCCTGAGTTCCTCCTCAACATCGAACGAGAAAATCTTTGAGGAGATTCTCAGAAATGGATAACGTGCTAAAATCGGGAATAGAGGAAGATATTTCATCAATCACTCCGACTCTATGCGCGGAGCCAGTATGTACTCAACCCTCGACCTTCCGCCAACCAGCTCAAAGACAAGTCTGACTGGATAGTTTGTACCAAGGTGAATTGTAAGCAGGTCTCCGCTTCCAGCAACTTTGCAGAACTCCTTAAGGTAATCCACGCTGAACATGCTTCTGGCTTCCCCTCCATTAAACTCGATAAGTTCCGTCTCAGTCATGTGGAAAACTATGCTGTCAACATCACCCTTCGCTTCAATTCTAAAACCTTCTCTGTCAGATTTGAATACAACCTGATCGCTTATTTTATCTACAGCTGCTATTGCTTTCTTGAATTCTCCTGCATCCATAACAATCTTAGCCGGTAGCTCCAGTTCCGGAATTCTCGGCTCCTTTCTTATTGCTGATGGATCTATCAGCGCCACCTTGTATTCAACGCTGCCGAATTTCACCTTCAACGTGCTATCTTCTTCAACAATCAGCTCAACAAGGTCTTTTGCTGAGATTGACTTGCTTATATCAAAAACCCTGTCCATGTCCACTCCTATTGTTTTCTCTTCCTCTACATTGTAAACCTCAAAGCTGTCCTTTGGGATGTCCACTATAACCATCGCAACATTTGCCGGATCCACAGCTCTTGAATGGAAACCCTTCTCAAGGAAGTGTATTCTTGCCTCACTTACCAGCGCGACTATTGCTCTTGTGGCGGTCTTCAACAACTCTCCAGTCATTATGACGTCTATCATCTCAACTTTTTTAGGTGTGTTAATATTTAATTTTTTCTGCTTCGGTTTTGACAGTTAAGGGTTGACCGCAAACTAAGCTTAGCCTTCTAACAATTTTTTCATTGCTTTCTCAACTTTACTCACAATTTCCTCTTCGCTCAACTGAGAATCAACGACTGAAAAGCGGGGATGCTTCACCTCTTCGAGCAAACAGGCTTTCCTGCAACCATTAATCAAAACTAAAATTTCAGCGTCCTCAGAGTAAAAAATTTTGAAGTGCTTTCTCAGAACCTCTTCAACTTCTTCACGCCTGTAATCAGGGTTACAGCCACCGCAGTACTTTACTCCAATCCTCATTCCCTCTTTTCTCCTCTGATTCTCAGGTAATCCTCATCCGGGAGTATTCCAGCAATTCTCTTTGCCTCCTCTTTCTTCATCTCAAGATTTGCTCTTCTGGCAATCATTATCTTCTGCGCTGCAGGTGAACCTGCACCATGCATTGACTCCGGCAGTTCAGCACCAATTGACAGGTTCTCGATCAGCCTGATCATCCTGATCCTGTGCTCGGTTGGAAAATCAGCTTTCCCTTTAAGGTATTTCTCAATTAACTCTCTTGTTTCAGGATTTCTGTAGTCAAGCTCGGATGGTGTTGTGGCGACAATACCGCCTACAATATCCTGAGCCAGCCTGGACCACTCATACGGGAAGCGTGTTATGTTAAGCTTTGTAACGTTTGCAAGAAGTAAGTTAGGCATGTATGCCCCAGATGGCGTTTTAAAGCCCTCATATGAACACGCGAGAGAACAGCACCAGCAGGTTTCGGCAAGATGTACCATTTCCGTCAGCTTGTCCACAATATGGGACGCGTTCTCAACCCCGTTGTACTCAGCAATTGCCGCAGAGGCTCCAATCAGCACATCAGCAACCCCCACCTTGCAACCTCCATAGTTCTGCCTGTGATAAGTGGCGAAGGTTTCAACAAGCTCGGAAGCGAAATCATACTCACCGCACATGAAAACTCTCTCCCATGGAACAAAAACGTCATTGAATATTATCAGTGCCTCTCCACCAACAGTACCGTATTTCGCATTTCCGCAGTCAATGTCTCCATCAAGTCTTCGCATATCGTTTGTCTGCCTTCCAAAGATCATCAAAACCCCTTCAGCATCAACGGGGACAGCGAAGGCAACAGCATAATCCCTGTCTTTTTCTCCCATTGCCCTTGTTGGAAGCACTATAATCTCGTGAGAATTCACCGCTCCGGTAATATGCGCCTTGGCCCCTCTCACGACTATTCCATCCTCTCTCCTTTCCACAACTCTTACATACATGTCGGGATCAGCCTGCTGATGGGGTCTCAGACTTCTATCACCTTTAACATCCGTCATAGCTCCTGCCGCCATGAGATCGTTTTTCTGCACGTAAATCAGATACTCCTTGAACCTTTCATGATACTCGGTGCCATATTTTCTGTCAATGTCGTAGGTGGTTATGTAAAGCGCACAGAGAGCATCAAGCCCCACACAGCGTTGAAAACAGCTGCCGGTCTTTCTGCCGAGCAATCTCATCATTCTTACTTTCTTCACCAGATCACCGGTGCTCTGGTGGATGTGGGTGAAGCGGTTTATTTTCTCTCCAGTTAGATGCGATGTTGCTGTCATTACCTCCTCATATTTCGGATCATGAGCGAGTTCATACGTCATTGCCGCAGCATTCACATGAGGGGCGAGAACTGGACTGTCTGCAACACTTTCGATCCTTTTCCCCATAAAGTAAATGATAGGTCTGTACCTTCTCAAACTCTCGATGTATTCCTTTCCATTCATCATTGCCCTTCACCTTCAAATAATGCCTTCTAAAAAATATAAGATTTTCCAGTTTTTTGAATTTTATGGCGAATTGACTTCACAGAATGTCAAGTGAAGTTAGTTATTTATAAAAGAATTCACAGTTAACACTATGCGAGCGTCCTTCAAAATCTTCAGAGTATTTGGAATTGACGTGGAG
>CAZZLE010000128.1:0-1979 GCA_964654595.1 uncultured archaeon
CTTCTGAGAGTTGAGGATATCTCGTTCAAAACCTGGTTCAGCCTTGCATCATCAACCATGTCAGCCTTTGTTACTGCCACAATGACTGGCAGATCCATTGCGAGCATTATTCCGAGATGCTCCTTGGTTGTTCTCATCACACCATCGTTCGCGGCTACAACAAGAAGACCGTAATCGATCTTCTGCCCAAGCAAACCCCTTATTGTCGTTCTCAACCAGGGCTCGTGGCCGACAGTATCAACGAAGCTTACGAGCTTGTCTGCATTTTCCACAATCATTGCCTTCTCGGTTTTGCTTGTTGGATTTTTCATTCTTAGAACTTCTCCATCTCTGTAGCCGAAAACCGCAAAGCTTATTTCCGCACTCAGTCCCCTCTCTATTTCGTGCTTCAGAACATCAAGGTAGATCCTCGTAGCTCCATCTCCATCATCCGGTTTTCCGGTGATCAGGCAGCCAACAAGCGTTGATTTGCCGTGATCAACATGTCCAGCAGTGCCAACAAGGATATGTTCCTTTGCTCTTGACTTCCTGACCTCCACAATACCAACATATCCCCCATTAACCCTGTATCGCTCAACGGAGGTTATTTCTGCCTCAATTTCTTCGGCAAGCTTTTTTAAAACTTCAATGGTTTCAGAGAATTTTTTATCATCAAGACCCTTGAGCTCACCATCGTCCGAAACTCCTATGACGTAAAAAGCCACACCTCTGCCCATTATAATCCTGTGGTTCATCTGGCAGGCAAGCTGCCTGAATCTCCCCTCTTTAAGATGAAATGAGCTTAAAAACTCTTTGAACTCTACATTCTCGCCCTCTCCCCTCTCTATGAGTTTGAGGATTTTTTCCACAATCAAACTTCATGTATGAGGATTTAATTTTTTCCCGTCTGAACAAAGTTTTTTAACGTCCGTACTGAATAAGCACAATGAATCCTCTTGAAACTGAAATTGCTGGTTTAAGGTTGAAAAACCCCCTCATGCTTGCAAGCGGGGTTCTGGGCAGTAAAGTTCACTCTCTCAATCTTATTGCAAGAGATGCGGGAGCTGTTGTTGCAAAATCAGTTGGGCTTAAGGAGAGGGAAGGCTACAGGAATCCAACGGTTATAAACTGGAAATGCGGTTTGATAAATGCAGTTGGCCTTGCATCGCCCGCTGCGAGGGATTTTGCTGAGGAGCTGAAGGATTACACTAATGAAGCTCCTCTCATAGTAAGCCTCTACGGATATTCAGCTGATGAATTTCTTGAGCTTGCCAGCATATTCGACTCTGCTCTGCCCTATCTGCACGGTTACGAGCTGAATCTGAGCTGTCCGCATGTAAAGGGAGCGGGTATTGATCTCGGGATGGACACAGAACTCTCAGCGGAGATAGTTGAGGAGTTAAAGAGAAAAACAGGCAATCCTGTTTTTGCAAAAATCTCGGCTTTGCATGACTACATACGCCTTGCAAAGGCACTCGAAGATGCAGGGATTGATGGAATAGTTATCTCCAACACGCTGAGGGGGATGAGGATAGACATTCTCTCAGGAAAGCCCGTTTTAAGCAACATTTCTGGTGGTGTTAGCGGGCCAGCAATAAAGCCAGTAGCTCTGAAATGCGTTTACGACCTTTACAAAGAAGTTGAAGTTCCGGTAATTGGATGTGGGGGCATTACGAGTTTTGAAGACGTTCTCGAGTTTATAATGGCGGGGGCAAAGGCTGTTCAGATAGGTTCAGCAGTCTATTACAGCCACAGAATCTTCTACAGTCTGAAGGAGAGCCTGATAGCTTTTGCAAGAGCAAAAGGATGCACAATATCTGACCTTGTGGGAATCGCTCATAACTCAACGGGTTGAGAGAGAAGGGGACTCTTCAGCATTTTTTCAAAGAATTTTCCGTCTTTCAGCACAGCCCTCGCTGCAGAGGCCATCTTTGCTCCCGACTTTATAATCCTCTCCCCGCTCTCCATGTCAACGAAGGAGTTGTTTCCTATAACATTGC
>CAZZLE010000129.1:0-4348 GCA_964654595.1 uncultured archaeon
TCTGCTCCCGTCCGGCATTGTTGCATCAACCATCGGCTCCGCAACGCTTATGTGCTTCCCGCACTTCTGGGCAAGATTGACAACAAAACTGTCAAGCTCGTCAGGATCTTCGAAAATTATGTTTGTGCGGAGGTTTGTGTACTTCCTGTGGAATACGTAGATGTGCTTACCGTAACCGTTGCAGGAGATATCTTCAATCATCGGGTCGTACATGATGGGTGTTATTTTGCCGTAAAGCAGAGTCTGTTTGAAAATGTGGTAAAGAACTCTGAAGTAGTCCGAGCCTTCAAGTTTGACTCTGTAAGCTTCAAGGATGGAGTCAATTTTTTTCTTCAGTGTTCCAACTTTATCTCCAATTTCTTTTGGATTTGCTGCGTAGTACTCCAGTCTGCTGATAATTTTTCTAACAATTTCTGTTTCCTCATCGCTAAGCATCGGTTCGTTGACGTGGTAAATGAACTCGTTGTTTTCCTCATTGTAGAGTATGTGGATGCTGGAAATTACAAATCTGCCGTGAACCGGATAACTTTCAACCTCAATCCAACCTTCTGGAGGTTCAAATTCCTGTGAGAGTCTCTTTGAGAGCGTTCTGTACGTTTCCTCACCAAGGAATTCTTCTCTTGAACCTTTTTTAATTATCTCAAAAACAGCTGTTCTTTTTGGCGGTTCTTTTTCTTTCCTCCTGAAGCTCAATCGAAGAGTTGGCATCAGAAGACTTTTGCATTTAAAATTAAAAAATGTTTCGTGTAAAAATTTTAGGGTGATAAAATAAACATTGAAAAACATTTTATATTCTTCAATTGTTCCCAAACTATGTGGTGGTTTGTTGTACCAAGGGCAGTTTTCGGGGATGATGCCATTGAACATCTTCAGAATGAAAAGGCTGAGAGGGTGCTTGTTGTCACCGACAAAGTTCTGAGCGGGATGAACTACCTTGAGGAAGTGAAGAAAAATCTCAAGGCTGAAAAAATAGACGTTTTTGACGAAGTTGAACCCGAACCAAGCATTGAAACAGCATTGAAATGTGCAAAAATGGCTAAGGAGCTTGATGCACAGCTAATAATTGCTCTGGGTGGTGGAAGTGTAATTGATGTTGCAAAGATGGCAAGAATACTGATGGAGCTCGATGTTGACCCAGAGTTCATCACACCGCTAACAAACCTTTACGAGTTCGGATTCCAGAAGAAGGCAAAGCTCATAGTTATCCCAACGACAAGCGGTACCGGAGCTGATGCAACCTGGGCAATGGTGCTGACAGACACAAAAGAAAAAAGAAAGGTTTTACCAGCGAACAGAGAGGCCATTCCCGACATAACGATACTGGACTACAGATTCGTTGAGAAGCTGCCACCAAAACTTGTGGCCGGAACGGGTATGGATGCACTGACACACGCAATCGAAGGTGTTCTTGCTCCATGGAGAAACGACTTCAGTGATGCGATGTGTGAGAAGGCCATTAAACTAATCTTTGAAAACCTTGAGAGGTCTTACAGCGGTGACAGAGAGGCGAGGGCGAAGATGCACCATGCCGCAACAATGGCTGGAATGGGATTTGGCAATTCTCAGGTTGGGCCGGTTCATGCTCTCGGGCATGCTTTTGGAGCCTATTTTAAAGTGCACCACGGCATTTGTGTTGGAGTCTACCTGCCTTACGTTCTTCAGTTCTACCTCAACGATGATAATTCAAGAGCCATGATGGATGATCTGGCGAAGAGGGTGGGAGCCGGGGATGGTGAGTCCATGGTGGAAAAGGTTGTGGAGCTGATGGGCAAGATCGAGGTTCCGGCAAAAGTTTCGGAGATTGTTGGTGAGAAGGAGTACTTCGATGCGGCTGAGGAGATTCTGAACCATGCCATCAATGATGCCTGCATGATCACTTCTCCAAGATGTCCAAACACCGAGCAGACAAGAAAGCTTCTGGAATACGCTTTCTATGGCAAAAAGGTTGATTTCTGAGGTGGTTTGATGTACGGTTACTGCGGGAAGATTTTGAGAGTCAACCTGGCTGAGAAGAGTGTTGAAAGCTACATTCCAGACGAGAAGGATTTGAGAGAGTTCATTGGTGGTGCTGGCTTAGCAGTGAAGCTGCACTATGACATGAAGACGTTTGAAGTTGAACCGCTCTCATCGAAAAACGTTCTTGTTTTAATGACCGGCCCGCTGACGGCAACAAAAGCCCCCTCAACAAGCAGATTGGAGTTCTGCGCTCGCAGTCCACTTACTGCGATATGGGGGGAATCGAACTCCGGCGGTAAGATGGCTGCTTACCTGAAATACTGCGGCTGGGATGGTGTTATTGTAGAAGGAGCAAGCGATAAGCCAGTTTACCTTAAAGTGGATGTTAACGGTGCTGAAATTGTCGATGCCGAAAGTCTTTGGGGAAAGGGCTGTTACGAAACGCAGGAGGAAATTGAAAAGGATCTCGGGGAGAAGAGAGTTTCCACGGCAGTCATAGGCCCTGCAGGAGAGAACTTGGTGAAATATGCATGCATTCAGGTCGACAACTCCAGACATGCCGGTAGAACGGGAATGGGGGCAGTTATGGGGTCAAAGAAGCTGAAGGGAATCGCTGTTGTCTACGACCCATCTGAGAGGCAAAAGGTTGAGGTTGCTGATGAGGATGCTTTTAACAAAGTCGTTGATGAGGTTATGGAGAGGATAAGGGATGATTTCACATGCAACATGTTCACACAGCTCGGAACTTCGGGCTACATGGAAACGGCGGAAGGTTTTGGAGATCTTCCAATCAAGTACTACACTCAGGGGATGTGGGATGGGGCAACAAAGATATCAGGCGCTGCAATGGTGGCATCGGTTTTGAGGGGGAACGATGGCTGTCTTGGCTGTGTTGTGAGGTGCGGAAGGGTTGTCGAATACAGAGGCAGGGAGATTCATGGACCAGAATACGAGACCCTTGCAGCCTTTGGTGCCTTGCAGCTTAACGATAATCTTGAATCGCTGATTGAAATTAACTATCTCGTTAACGACCTTGGAATGGACTCAATTTCTGCCGGTGTCAGTATAGCCTTCGCAATGTATCTGGCAGAAAAGGGAGTTGGGGATTTTGATATCAAATGGGGTGATGCGGAGAGGGTTAAGGACCTTTTGAGGGATATAGCCTACAGAAAGGGAAAGGGGGATGAACTTGCTGAAGGTGTCAGGTTCATTGGCAGAAAATACGGTGTTGAGAGTCTGGCAGCACAGGTTAAGGGGCTTGAAATTCCGATGCATGATGCAAGAGCTTTTGCAAGCCTTGCGGCAGCGTATGCAACCCATCCAAGGGGTGCATGCCACCTGCCCCACCAGATGTACCTCTATGAGATGGGAAAAACCATCAAGGAGTACGACATAAAGAGTGATGACAGATTCAGCAGTGAAGGTAAGGGAATTCTGACGGCAAAGGTTCAGAATTTCTCCGAACTTTTCAACTCAGTAACCATGTGTGCCTTCATGCCAGTCAAACCAAGACACATTGCTGAGATGCTCAGAGCCGTTACGGGCTACAGCTACACCATCGAAAACATTTACACGGCAGGAGAGAGGATTTTCACCCTGAAAAGAATTTACAACTTGAAGTGCGGAGTTACGGCGAGAGATGACACCCTTCCCGAAATCGTTCTTCAACCTCTCGAAGGCGGGAGTGCAGGAAATGTTCCTGACGTGAAAAAGCAGGTTATCGAGCTTTACGAGTTCAGAAAATGGCCTGAAGGAATTCCGAGCAAAGATAAGCTTGAGGAACTCGGTTTGGGATGGGTTGAGCTGTAAGGCTGAAAATTTTTTATTTTAATAACTTCAAACTGCCATCCGGGGATACTAAGGTATCGGGCTTGGTTTTCGGTGAGAAACTTTAAAGGAGCAAATCCTAAATTTCAAACTCAAAGCCAGCAGCTGAGAGAATACCGATCAGAGCCTCTCTTATTCCAAAATACTTTTTGTCCCTGAACAGGGGTTTGCAGTCCTTTATGTACTTTTCGCCATTCAGGAGTTTTACCGCAAAAGCCATGCACGTCTGCTCCCCGCACTCCTTGCAGTTCGTTTTTGGAAGGTATTTATAAACATCGAGAGCTCCAACTAAAATCTTCTGCAGCGGCTTGGTTATGTCGATCTCATTCCTTTTATCCCAGGCAAGCCTGGCCTTTTCCTCGAGCTCCTTGAGAATGCTAAGGGCATCTTCCCTGTCACCTATCATCGTCATCGTCACAAAACCGTCGCTGTGTATCGTTATTATCCTCTGTCCCTTCTTAAAGCTGATCCATCCATCCTTCGCGTTGTAGCTCGCGTTTGGGAGCACTCTGGCAAGATAAGGGGAAACTTCCTTGAGATTCTCCACGTCAATTCTTCCTATAAC
>CAZZLE010000130.1:0-5758 GCA_964654595.1 uncultured archaeon
CAAGCTGTTCTCTGTTACCTCTCGGACAGCCATGATGCCCCATCACAACACCACTACGCTGTCCCACATCCCCGCATTTGGCAGAACGGGGAAGGGGAAGGTGGTCCATGTCCCCCCTAACCGCTAGCCCCTTTTCCGCAAGCCTTTCAGCGAATCTCAAATTCCTCTCCGCCGTTAGGTCTCCCGTAATCTCCACGATGTCCGAGCCTTCAAGGTACTTCTTGAACTCCTCTGGGATCTCCTTTGCTCTCTCAGGGATGTGTGTATCACCGAAAATTAAAATCCTCATAGCAGCCAGTCCGGTATCTTTTGCTTCGCGATTAAATCGCCATAACTCTCCTTTTCCCTGATCACATCCCATCTGTCGCCATTAACAAGAACCTCCGCACACCTTGGCCTTCCGTTGTACTGACTGCTCATCACAAAGCCATACGCCCCCGCATCAAAAATTGCAATCAAATCTCCAGCCTCGACTTTTGGAAGATTCCTGTCCCTTGCCAGAATATCCCCGCTCTCGCATATGGGTCCAACAATTGTGTATGTATCGGCTGCTTCAGCATCCATCTTGTTCGCAACTGCAACTCTGTGGTAGGAGCCGTACATTGCGGGTCTTATAAGGATGTTGAAACCCGCATCGACAGCAACAAAGTTCCTGTAGCCCCTCTTTACAGCATTTACTCTTGTAATCAGAACCGTCGTGTTGCCAACAATGCTCCTTCCCGGCTCAAGCCAGAGCTGCGGATCAGAGTTTAGCTCGCCCTTTCTTCTCTCAAATTCCGGAAGTATTGCGCTTGCAAGGTCTCCGGGTGTGGGTGCACCCTTACCCTCGTAATCGATTCCCAAACCCCCACCAATGTCAACAAAGCTCAGCTCAATGCCCAGCTGATCTATCTCCTTGGCTATATCCATTACCCTGTTAAGAGCGTGCACGAAGGGAGAGAGGTCAAGGATCTGGCTTCCTATGTGGCAGTGGATTCCAGCAGGCACAACACCATCAAGTTTCAGTGCCAGTTCATAGGCCTCCCTTACCATTTCATGCGGAATACCGAATTTGGACTCTCTGAGTCCGGTAGCAATCTTCGGATGAGTTTTCGGGTCAATATCCGGATTTACACGGAAGGCTATCTCAACTTCCACTCCACTCTCCTTTGCAATCTCAGAAATAGTTCTGAGTTCATCCATGCTGTCGACGCTGAATTTTACCCCCGCATTTACGCCCATTTCAATCTCTTTTCTGCTTTTTGAATTTCCATTAAAGAGAATTTTTTCCTTCCTGAACCCCGCGAGAGAGGCAAGGTAAAGCTCCCCATCGCTGAAAACATCAGCACCAAAGGTGTAGGAAGCTATTATTTTCATCAGGGCAAGATTGTTGTTTGCCTTTACCGCGTAGAGCAATCCCTCGTTGGGAAAGGCATCCCTGTAAGCTTTCAGGTTGTTTTCGAGGATGTTTTTGGACGTGATGTAAACAGGAGTGCCTGTTTCCTCTACAATTTCCGTGACCTTCACGCCCTCAACAGCCAGAATCCCATCTCTGCTGGAAAACATGAAATTAAAGGGATGGCAGGATTAAAAATAGTTACTTTGAAATCTCAATTTTGAGTCTTTCTGGATTGTATTTCCAGTCTGGTGGAAGCACTCCCTTCTCCTTGTAATAGCTTGAAAGCCTCCAGATTTTAGCCTCAATTAACTGCAAACCTCTCCTGTTGTGCTTGTCCTTTCTGTGGACTTCAAGATGCGTTCTGAGCTTCAATGCTTTCTTTATGAGAGCCTTAAGGTCTTCCGGATACTTTATTTCAACGTGTTCTTTAAGAATTTTCTGGAGCTTCTTCCCGGTAATCTGTTTTACAGATGGAATACCATACCGATCTCTCAGAATCATTCCAATCATGCTCGGTTCGTATCCCTCATTGTACAGCTCCAGCACCTTCTTTTCCACTTCTTCTGGAGTCATGTCAACCCATTCCGGTGGGGAATCGCGGTAAATTCTCTTTGATCCTGATTTACCTCTCCTTCTTGCATGAATTCTTGCCA
This sequence comes from uncultured archaeon, assembly GCA_964654595.1. Lineage (GTDB taxonomy): Archaea > Halobacteriota > Archaeoglobi > Archaeoglobales > Archaeoglobaceae > Archaeoglobus. Next base: position 2,032 of record CAZZLE010000130.1, read on the forward strand.
TGAGCGTCACCTCCCAGCTATCTTTTTGAGGTTGGAATATATAACTTGCGTTCAGGTCTTTCATCACTTCAAGCCCCTGAAACCATTATAAATCTCACCAAAAAAGAATTTATACTCAAACGGTAATAGAACCTTAATCATAATGGCCCGGATAGGGTAGTGGTTATCCTCTGGGACTGTGGATCCCAGGAGGCGGGTTCAAATCCCGCTCCGGGCCCTCATAATAAAGTTCGAGGCAAATTTCACAACATCAGGCCTCTCCGCTTCTCGTTTAGGTATGGGGGTATGTTGTTATGATATCCACAACTCGGCAATTTTTCCCCAGCAGTCTTTTCACTTTATCTTCTGGAATCCTGATCACGGCAGGATTTAGCACCGCATTTATATTTACTTTCTGATTCCATCGCTAAAAATTTAAAAACGAAGAGAAGAAGTTGCAGAGTGCTCAGAAGAAACTGGGATCTGATCGCAGTAATGCTGATTTCGGTATCGATGATACCTCTGGCAATGATTCAGAATCCAGTCAGAGTTATCTTCGGGCTTCTTTTCGTACTCTTTCTCCCCGGTTATGCTTTTGTGTCATTCCTCTTTCCAAAAAGGAGCGAAATTGATTCTCTGGAAAGAATGGCGCTGTCTCTTGGTTTGAGCATAGCAATCACTCCGCTGATAGGCCTTGTCCTGAACTACTCCTTCGGAATAAGGCTTGAAAACATTCTTCCGAGTCTGGCAATTTTCAACATCCTTTTTTCACTTCTTGCTATCAAAAGAAGGGAGAGCGTTTCGGATCCGTTCATTCCCGAATTAAAGCTTGAAATCGATTTTAAAAGCATGGAATTAACCGAGAAACTCCTCACGATTGCTTTAATTTCCGCTATTTTTGTTTCAATACTAACACTTTCCTACGTCATACTGAATCCGAGGCAAGGTGAGAGCTTCACCGAATTTTACATCCTCGGCCCAAAGGGAAAAGCTGCTGACTATCCAACTAAGCTTTTCGTAAACCAGAGCGGTTCAGTGATAATAGGCATCGTTAACCACGAACACAGAACTATGAATTACACAGTTGAGATCTGGCTTTTAAAAGACGGAAATTTTTCGGAAATCAGTCTGATGGACTCCTTTACAGTAACCCTTGAGCACGTTCCTGTTGCCCAAAACTGGACTCCGCAGTTCGAGAAAACGTTCAGCTTTTCCATAAAAGATCCCGGAAAATACAGGATCTTTTTCCTTCTACTCAAGGATTGTCCACCAAAAAAGCCTGAAGATTTTGGAAGCGGTGAGGATAAAATAAGAAAGGCCATAGAGGGCGAGATTCAAAGCCTTATTCTGAACGTTGAAGTTGTAGAGTTATAGAGATTCAAAATCCCCATGTTTTTAAAAAGTTTTTTTGAGAGTGACCTCATCCGGCGGTAACGCATAGACCTTTTTGCTTTTCGTAGCTATCTTTTCACCTTTGTAGCGTTCAATAAAAGAATCCGTCAGTTCTGGAAAGCTATATATATGACAAATGAAGTGTAAGATTATGAGCAAATCTGAAAGTGTGCGTGTCGGAAGAAAGTTCACTCTGGTGATCCCTAAAAGCGTGAGAGAAAGGCTGAAGATAAGAGAGGGAGACATTCTGACCCTTCAGGTGGAAGGAGAAAGGATAGTACTCACGATCAGACGCTCGGATCCATTAAAAGTCCTTGAGGAGGTTATAGGGGAACCCTACGATGAGGACAGGGATGAAAAAAATGCCGAGAGGTGGTTAAAGGAAAATGCCGGTGGCTGATACTGAGCTGCTGTTTGCTTTAAACCCAAAGGACAGAAAACACGAAAAGGTTCTGAAGATGCTGTCAGGCAATTTGAGAATAAGAATTCCCGACACAGCAATTCTCGAGTTCGTGGTGGTGCTCAGGGCGAGAGGAAGGAAATCTGAAGAAATTCAAGCCGCGCTGAAGGCTTTGAAAGATCTGATGGACAGGTATCTCTTGAAGGAGGCAAAAACGATCGATGCTGAGCTGTTCATGAAACAGGCGGAGATCGAGGAAAGATACAAGCTCAGCTTTTTTGATAGCCTGATAGCTTCTTCTGCATTAAAGCTCGATAAAACGGTAATTTCTGATGACAAGGCCTTTGATGCTGTTCCTGAACTAAGAAGAATTCCGATTGAATGAAGAAGGTTAGAAGGTGTCTCCAGCTAACAGGTACATTAGTTTTTCATAAAAAATACATCAAAAATGACGAGACTCGGAAAAATCCGATTTGCACTTTGGGGATTTCCGAGCGTTCACTTCAGCACTTCCAAGGCTTTCCTAACAACGATGAATATGAAAGCTATGAGCAACAGATAAATCAGATTCTTGAAAACTCCTTTTGCCTCTCTCGGAATGAAAACTCCAGCGAGTTCTAAAGAAGCTAAAAGGCATAGAAGTAGAAGAACCAAAAATATCTCCGTTGATTCAACGAGAACAAAGCAGAGAACAATGAAGATGGCAATGGATAAAACTACCAACTCCTCTACATCCATTCCTTAATTCCCCCAAGCTTTCTAGCCCTTATCTCAATCTTTTCTCCAGTTCTGAGCTCTTCAACAGAAATCAGCTCTCCTGTCGCCTTCGCAATCGCGATTAGGACTGAACTGCAGATTGGGCATTGGATGAGCCTGCAATCACTGCTGCAGAAATCCACTCCAACGTCCTTAACTGCTATTATCAGTTCTCCATTGTCAGCTATCTCCACTTCTTTGGCAAGGCCTAAAGCCCTTAATACTGAGGAGCAAATTTCAGAAACTCCAATGCCGTAGCCGCTTAAATCGAATTCTGCAAATTCCTCAAACCTTTTCATTATTTCCCTTCCCGGAGCTTCGAGCACGATTCCCGCTTCTCTATCTCTTCCGGAAACAAACGGAATGTTACGATCGAGTCTTGCAAGATCGATTTCGAATTCATCGCTCGCAGCAAGAAAAACAGCGCCCTGCGGAAATCCCTCAAATGGTGGGATGAAGACCGCTTTTCTAATTTCCAAAAAATCTCCAATCCTTTTTAAGAATTCGTGATACGGTAGAACGAGCGACTCGAAGCCTTTTCTTGTAAATGAAAAAGCTATCAAAACCGTTCCAATCACTGCTACACCGATTCCAGCATTCAATAAGTGCTGATTTGCACTAATCGCTGCAAAAAAGCATATTGAGATTCCGATGAGAATTAAAAGAATTCCTGTGATCAGCTTCAAATTCACAAAACCGCAAAGTTTTAATCGCATAATAAAGCTTTCTATGTGCGAAAAATCCTTGCTCTAATTGCTCTGATTGCTCTGGTCTTCCAAGTTGAAGCGAGGCACGAGCGATTTGCGCTTGCCGAGCAAAGCGATGAATGGTTGCATGATTTCTTCAGCAAATTTCTGAAAGATTTCGAAGGCTGCCTTCAAGGCATTGCGAAATCTGAAACCATGGCGAACGAGTCCAGAGAGATCATGGAATCTTTGGAAATTGTAAGAAGAGAAATAGAGTTCTACAGATCCATTGGGATCGAGACAAATGCCTCTCTCGCGATAGAACCATTTCTCTCATTCTCTAAAAACATGGCAATTCTTGCAGAAGCGCAGCAAGAGTTTCTGAATGAAATAAAAAACCTCAAAGAGGGAAAGGGAAACTACTGGCTAATTGCAGCAGCCATATCGAAAGCCAAGGTCTCTATTGAAGAGATGCGGAAAGATTTGGATGATATCGATTCAATTGTCTTCTACA
>CAZZLE010000131.1:0-5701 GCA_964654595.1 uncultured archaeon
GATTACATGAACGCAGCGTGGTTTGCAATAAAAAAGGCCTATGAGAGAGGTTTGCTTGAGAGGAAGAAGATGGTTGTCAACTGGTGCTACCGCTGTGAGACAGCATTGGCGGATGCTGAGGTTGAGTACTGGGATGAGGAAGACCCCTCCATTTACGTCAAGTTTCCGGTTAAAGGTGAGAGAGACACGTACATAGTCATCTGGACAACAACTCCATGGACTCTTCCCGCAAACATGGCCGTTGCTGTTCACCCCTCAATTGAGTATGCAAAGATTAAGGCTGTTAAGAACGGAAAAGTTGAGTACCTGATACTCGCAAAAGAGCTTGCTGACTCCGTTCTTGGCAAGGGAGATTACAATGAATGGGAGGTTGTTGAAACCTACTCCGGGAAGGATCTTGAAGGTTTGGAATACGAGCATCCTTTAGCAGAAGAAGTGCCATTACAGAAAAAATGGAGGCATCAGGTCTTCCTGGCTGATTTCGTCACTGCAGAAAACACCGGCTGCGTGCACATAGCTCCGGGGCACGGCGTTGAGGATTACGAACTTGGTGTGGAGAAGGGGCTTGAGGTATTCAATCCAGTTGACGACAGGGGAGTTTATACAGAGGAAGCGGGCAAGTATGCTGGAAAGCATGTTAGAGAAGCCAATGATGAGATAATCGATGACCTCTACAGAGGGGATTTGCTGCTTGCTGAGGAAAAAATAGTTCACAGGTACGGTCACTGCTGGCGCTGCAAGACACCGATCATTTACAGAGCCACCGAGCAGTGGTTCATCAGGATTTCTGATCTGAAGGATGAGATGCTGAGGGAAATAGACAGGGTGAAGTGGATACCTGAATGGGCAGGAAGTGCGAGGTTCAAAGACTGGGTTAGCAACGCCAAGGACTGGTGCATAAGCAGGCAGCGTTACTGGGGCATTCCAATTCCGGTTTGGGTTTGCGAGAGGTGCGGGGAGATTAAGGTTGTTGGCAGCATCGATGAAATTGAGTGGAAAGATGATCTTGATCTTCACAGACCCAGAATCGATTCTGTGACATTCGACTGCAAATGTGGAGGGAGGATGAAGAGAGTTCCTGATGTGTTTGATGTATGGTTCGACAGCGGAGTTGCAAGCTGGGGCAGCATAGCCTATCCGCTCACCAAGGAGAAATTCGAGGAGTTATGGCCTGCAGATTTCATAACAGAGGGGCATGATCAGACAAGAGGCTGGTTCTACTCTCAGCTCGGCACATCTGTTGTATGCTTCGACAGGGCTCCATACAAAGCTGTTCTGATGCATGGCTTCACTCTGGATGAGCAGGGAAGGAAGATGAGCAAAAGCCTTGGCAACGTTGTTGAGCCAGAAGAGGTTGTCAGCCAGATTGGTGTTGACGGTTTCAGACTTTACGTGCTCTACTCAGCTCCCTGGGAGGATTTGAGGTTCAGCTGGGAGGAGGCAAGGAACATAAACAGAATGCTCAATGTTGTGTGGAACGCCATCAGATTTGCATACACCTACATGAGCCTTGACGATTACAGGTTTGGTGAGAAAGGAGAGCTGAAAGTGGAGGACAGATGGATTCTGTCAAAGCTTGAAAGCTTCGTTAAAGAGGCAAAAGATTCGATGGAGGAGTATCAGGTTCACAGGGTTGTCAGGGCTTTCTTCGACTTCTTTGTTGAAGACTTCAGCCGTTGGTACATTCAGATTATCAGGCCGAGAGTTTGGGAGGAAAAAGAATCCCCGTCGAAGATTGCAGCTTACTATACAATGTTCAGGGTTATAGACAGGTCTTTGAGAGTTATTGCTCCTTTCGCTCCCCTTTTAACCGAATGGTTCTACCAGCACATTATAAAGAGATTCAGAGAGGGAGAGGAGTCCATTTTCATGGAAAGCTATCCTGAGCCAGAGGAAGAAATGATAGACAGAAAGCTTGAGGAGGCAATGGAAATTGCAAAGAACATCGTTGAGGCTGCAGCGAATGCAAGGAACAAGGCAAAGAGAAAACTTAGATGGCCGTTGAGAGAGCTTGTTGTTGAAACGTCCAGTGAAAAAGTCAGGGAAGCAGTGGAAATGCTTGAAGAAGTCATTTTAAGCCAGTGCAACGTGAAAAAAATTAGCGTAGTCGATAATTTTGATAAAAAGGTTGAAATAAAGCCTAACTACAAGTACATAGGTCCTCTTCTGAAGGACAGAGCGGGAGAATTTGCAAGATACATTGCTTCACTGAAAGAAATTCCTGAAAAGCTCTTCTATGAGGGTATCGAGCTTGATCCAAAACAGGCTGTTCTGGTTGATTACAAGCTGCCCGATGGATACGAGTATGCGGAGTTTCCTGGTGGAATCGTTTTCATCTACAAGGAGCTTGATGATGAGCTAATGAGGGAAGCTTACGCCAGGGAGATCGTGAGAAGAATTCAGGAGATGAGAAAGGAGCTCGATCTGCAGGTGGAGGAGTTCATAAAGACTACAATTGAGATGGACTCAGAACTCGTAAAAGGATGGGAGGAATACATAAAGAACGAAACAAGGTCAGAGGAGCTTACTTTCGGCAATGCTGAAGGATACGTCAAGGAGTGGGATGTTGAAGGCAGAAAGATTAGAATCGGGATAAAAAGGATTTCCTGATTTTTCATTTCCTTCAGAATTTTCACGCAATCGTTCAAGCATCTCAATAATTCTCCAATAAAAATCTACTTCCGGAATTGAACAGACCAAAAATCTTATTACTTATGTCAGGCGAATAAGGGATATGTCACTAAGGGAAAAAGTTGAAGAGGTTGTCGAAAAAGACATAAGACCGGCATTGATGAGAGACGGAGGAAATATTGCAGTTGTCGACGTTGATGAGAGCTCTGGAACTGTCAAGGTTCAGCTTCTGGGAGCATGCGGAGGATGCCCAATGTCGATGATTACCCTGACATCCTTCGTTGAAAGATACCTCAGGGCAAAAGTTCCGGAAGTAAAGAAGGTCGTGCCAGTTTAATATGATAAAGCTGATTGAGCCTCTGAAGAAGCTCATAATAGATGGCTTAGCAGTTAGTGGAGAGGAAGTGGAAGACCAGCTTTTCGGTGGATTTTGCGATTGCGGAAGTTTGATGTACCAGAGATTCTGGTTTGCTAAGGAATCTGAGAAAATTCTTGTTTCAGAGTGTGATAGGTGCTGGAAGTACAAAGCAATGATTTTCAACTCCCACTCATTCGTGTCGCATCAAAGTGTAGATGTGATTGGTAAACACGACTTCATTGAATTTTTACAGAAAACAATCGGCAACAGGGAGTTTGAAGCTCTCCTCAGGAAGTCCAAAAATGAGGACTTCGACCCTTTGCATTACTCAAAAGCTAAAAAAATGCTCGCTTCCATGAACTTGGATGTCGAAGAAGTTCTGAACCAAATTAAATGAAAGACAGAATCAAAAAAGTAAGGGAGAGAGTTAACCTCTACATCGAAGTCACGGACCTGATCTCAGTTTCGAGACGGTATTTTATAATAGGCTTTTTTGACGGAGTGCTTACAGTTCTGGGACTCATAATTGGATCTCACATATCTGGTGAAATTTCAGCGAGATTGATCATAACTGCAGGAGTTGCCACAGCCCTTGCCCTTGGCATTTCAAGTTCATGGGGAGCTTATGAGGCGGAGAGAATAGAGCAGAAAATCATGAAGGATCAGAAGGAGAGGGCGTTGCTTGTAAATTCAAGGGAGTCATCAATAGACAGGGCACATCGCTTTGCGGCTTACGTTTCATCAATAATTCATGGGATATCGCCAATCATAGGTGCCATCCTTCCTATAAGTCCCTACGCTTTTCTGCCGCTCGATGAGGCTTTCGTAGCCTCCTTAACAATAGGATTCGCAAGTCTGTTTATTCTGGGAGCTTTTATGGGGAAAATGGCCGGTTACAACATTTTTGTGAGCGGATTCAGAATGTTTCTTGCCGGTGTTTTAACTGCATTAATAGTGATATTTCTGAGTCCCATTCACTTCATATGAAAGATTTTTTAGCTTAGCCCCAACTTTGCCCATGGGAAGAGCCTGGAAGTTCGGAGATGATGTTGACACTGATGTGATAATCCAGGGAAAGTATCTCGTTATTAACGATCCAGAGGAACTTGCAAAGCACGTTTTCGAAAATCTGCGTCCTGAATTTGCCAGAGAGGTTAAGAAGGGGGATTTTGTCGTTGCTGGAGAGAATTTTGGCTGTGGAAGCAGCAGGGAGCATGCCCCCTTAGCTTTGAAGGCAACCGGAATCGAAGCCGTGATCGCAAAATCTTACGCGAGAATTTTCTTCAGAAATGCAATCAACATAGGTCTGAAGGTTCTGGAGTGTAAAGATGTGGACAGAATAAAAGATGGAGATGAGCTGGAAGTTGATTACGAGAGAAATGTGGTTTACAACAGGACGAAGGGGGAGGAATATCCGATAAACCCGCTGCCCGATTTCCTTAAGGATATCCTCGATAAAGGCGGGCTTGTTGAGTTTGCTAAAAGTCTTATAAAGAAAGCTGAGGAGAATATATGAAGAAAATAACTGTTATTCCGGGAGATGGAATTGGAAAAGAAGTAATGGAAGCTGCAATGCTCATCCTCGAAAAACTCGATCTCCCCTTTAATTACAGCTACTACGATGCAGGAGATGAGGCTCTGGAAAAGTACGGAAAAGCACTTCCTGACGAAACGCTGGAAGCCTGTAAAAACAGCGATGCGGTGCTCTTCGGTGCTGCAGGAGAGACTGCCGCAGATGTGATAGTGAGGCTGAGGAAAGAACTTGAGACTTTCGCAAACGTAAGGCCGGCAAAGGCAATTGAGGGCATTGAATGCCTTTATCCCGGGCTGGACATTGTGGTGGTAAGGGAGAACACTGAATGTCTTTACATGGGCTTCGAATTTGAGTTTGAAGATGTTGCGGAAGCTGTCAGAGTAATTACAAGAAAAGCTTCAGAGAGAATTGCAAGATATGCTTTTGAACTGGCGAGAAGAGAGGGGAGAAAGAAGGTCACAGCCCTTCACAAGGCAAATGTTATGAAGAAGACCTGCGGACTTTTCAGAGACGTCTGCAGGGAGGTGGCAAAGAAGTATGAGGACATTCATTTCAACGAATACTACATTGATGCAGCCTGCATGTACCTCGTGATGGATCCCTTCAGGTTTGATGTGATAGTTACAACCAACATGTTTGGCGACATTGTATCTGACCTTGCAGCCGGACTTGTTGGTGGTCTGGGTATCGCCCCTTCAGCCAATATTGGAGAAAAATACGCCATTTTTGAGCCTGTTCATGGTGCTGCCTTTGACATTGCAGGAAAGGGCATCGCAAATCCGACTGCCATGATTCTCACAGCATGCATGATGCTTCGCCATTTTGGTTACATTGAGGAAGCTAAAAAGGTTGAGACTGCAGTTGCAAGAGCGATTAAAGAGGGGAAGAGAACGCCTGACCTTGGCGGCAATCTTAAAACAATGGAGTTTGCCAGGGAAGTCGCATCCCTTCTGGATTAGATTTAAATAGTAAAACTTGGCTAATTTTTTTCATGAGTTACGAAATGTTAATGGCAAGACTTGGTTTTCCGGATTCCGAGAGACTCAGAAAAATTCTGGAGTACCTGATGAATGATGAGGAGGCAAAGGTTGCTGCAGCACTTCCGGGAACACCTGAAGAGGTTGCCGAGAAGCTGGGAATGGATGTTGAGAGGGTTAGAGAGATTCTTGAGAATCTAT
>CAZZLE010000132.1:0-7337 GCA_964654595.1 uncultured archaeon
GGAGTCCATAGGTGAGGAGGCCGGATCAGGAGGAGTGGTGGTGTTAAAGGCTCGCCTCGGTACTGAGAAGAGTTAACATAGATGGGCCGGTCGGCATCGAGAGGCTGAGGACGTTCTACGGCGGTGGAAAGAGGAGAGAATCAAAAGAGCTTCCGATGATGTCCCTTTCGGCCTCGCGAGGCTGAGAACGTTCAACGGCGGTAGAAAGGGGAGAGGATCAAAACCAGCGAGGTTCAGAAAGGGTAGCGGGGCGATAGTGAGAAATGCACTCCATCAGCTTGAGCAGCTCGGCTTTGTTAAGAAGACAAAAGATGGCAGGGTTGTAACTCCGATGGGCAGGTCTTTCCTCGACAAAATTGCAACTGAACTCAAATCTGAGCTGATTTCCGAGATTCCTGCCTTGGAAAAGTATTGAGGGTGGTTTTTATGGACGAGCTGGAAGAGATCAGACGGAGGAAGCTGATGGAGTTGCAGAAGCAGAAAGAGCTTGAAGAACTGCAGAAGGAGCAGATGAGAAGGCAGATTGAGGCGCAGAAAAAGGCAATTTTGAGAGCAATTCTTGAGCCTGAGGCTAAGGAGAGGCTCTCACGCCTGAAACTTGCCCATCCTGAAATTGCCGAAGCGGTTGAGAATCAGTTAATTTATCTGGCACAGTCAGGCAGAATTCAGAGCAAGATAACAGATCAGATGTTAGTTGAGATTTTGAAGAGAGTCCAGCCCAAGAAGAGAGAAACCAAAATCATAAGGAAGTGATAATATGGGGAAAAAGACTGTTGGTGTTAAAAAGAGGCTGGCAAGAGCATGCAAGCAGAACAGAAGAGCTCCTGTTTGGGTTACAGTCAGAACAAAGAGGAGTGTGTTTGGAAGTCCAAAGAGAAGACACTGGAGAAGGACAAAATTAAAGCCGTGAGGTGAAGGCGATGGCAAAGGTTGTCGTGGAGAGGGTTTACTCGATAAGGCTGAGGCATAAGATGAAGAGGTATCCAAGATGGCTCAGGGCCAAGAAGGCAGTAAGGTACGTCAGGAAGTTTCTCAGCAGACACATGAAAGTAGAGCCCGAGAACGTGAAGATCGACAGGAGCGTGAATGAGAAGATCTGGGAAAGGGGGGCTGAAAGACCGCCGACAAGGATAAGAGTTAGGGCTGTGAAGTTCGATGATGGAATAGTTGAAGTCGAACTTGCGTAAATGAGAGTTGCTGTTAACGGCAATCCTCTGATCGGACTCTACGCAAAGGTTTCCGAAGACTACGCTGTGGTTGGGATAAACCATAAACCACTAATTGAAGCAATAGAAAGCAGACTCGAGGTTGAGGTTATTGTGACGAAAATAGCCGGTTCTGAACTTGTTGGAGCGATGATGGCCTTGAACAGCAGGGGAGCGGTGGTATGCGATCAGATTCTTTCAAGCGAGTTAAGGGAGCTTGAAAGAGAACTTGATATCCTGGTTTTGGAAACTCCCATGACATGCTTCGGAAACAATTTGCTCGTAAATGACAGGGGTGGAATTGCCAACCCCGAAATGGACAGCAAGATTCTGGAGAAAGTGGCTGATTTTATGGATATAGAACTTGTCAGGGGAACCGTTGGAGGTATAAAGACAGTTGGAATGGCTGCCGTTATAACAAACAGAGGAGGATTGGCAAATCCTAACATCAATGAGTGGGAAGCAAAGAAACTTAAGGATGTTGCTGGAGTGGAGGTTTTAACCGGAACCGTTAACTTTGGAACTGACATGGTTGGTTCCGGACTCGTTGCGAACTCAAAAGGATATGTGGTGGGAAGAGACACCACCGGATTTGAGCTGGGGATAGTTGAGGAAGCCCTTTTTCCATGAGGTGATGGTATGAAGTTTGAAGTTAGAGGGGCGTTCAAGACTCTGGAAGGCTGGCAGAAGTTCAGGAAAGTTGTTGAGGCGAAAAATGAGAAGTATGCTCTTGAAAAGGTGTACTCTTTACTGGGAAGCAACCACAAAGTTAAAAGAAATCTTATAAAAATTGAGGAAGTGAAACAGGCATGAGCTCTGAAAAAGAAATCCAGGAGAAAATTGCAACTCTGCAGATACTGCAGGAAGAGGCCGAAGCAATTCAGAGAAGGATTATGGAACTTGAAATTCTGGAAAATGAATACAGAAAAACGCTTGAAACACTTGAGTTTTTTAAATCAATAGACAGCGATGTTGAAGCCCTCATGAATCTTGGCGGAGGGATTTTTGCATACGTTGACGTGAAGAACAGCAAGAAAATGCTTGTAGATATCGGCAGTGGGGTTGTTGTGGAGAGGGAAGTTGAAGAGGCAATCGAGTTTATCAAAAAGAGGATTGGAAGAATTGAGGAGAATCAGGAGAAAATGACATCCATGCTGCAGCAAATTCTGGCTCAGATTCAGAGAATCCAGCAGGAAATCGCAAAACAGCAGGAGTGATTTTGAATGTTCAAAGCTCTCAAGGAGAAGTTAAGCAGTCTGAGGAAGAAGATAGAGGAAAAGGAAAAGGAGGAAGTAGAAGAAGCTGAATTTGAAAGAGAGGTAAAGGAAAATAAAGAAAAGCTGAAAATTGGGCTGAAAGATAAGGTAGCTGCTCTCGTTGTAAGCAGAGAAGTTTTTATTGACGAAAAGAAAGTGGAAGACATCCTTGAAGATCTGGAAGTAATTCTCCTTGAGAGCGATGTTGCCTTCGAGGTTGTTGATGCGATATCTGAAGCTTTGAAGAGCAGACTGGTTGGGAGGAGGAAGAAGCTGAACGAAAAGCTTTCTGACATTGTTATGGAAGAGTTAAAGTTGATAATACTTGAAATTCTTGATGAGAACAGGTTCGATTTTGATGAATTTGTAAAGGAGAAGCTGAAGGAGAAAAAGCCCTTGGTTATAGCCTTTGTTGGTGTTAACGGAACTGGTAAAACAACAACAATTGCCAAGGTGGCAAACAGGCTGATGAAGAATGGATATTCCGTTGTGCTGGCTGCGGGTGACACATTCAGGGCAGGAGCGATAGAGCAGCTTGAAGAGCACGCGAAAAAGCTTGGAGTTAAGCTGATTAAGCACAAACACGGTTCTGACCCTGCAGCAGTTATTTACGATGCCATAAAGCATGCGGAAAGCAGGGGGATTGATGTTGTGCTTGCAGACACTGCTGGAAGAATGCACACAAAAAAGAATCTTCTTGATCAGCTTGAAAAGATAAAGAGAGTTACAAAGCCGGATTTGATAATATTCGTGGATGAAAGCATTGCAGGAAACGATGCGGTTGAGAGGGCAAAAATGTTCGCAGAGACTGTGGGAATTGATGGAAGCATTCTGACAAAGCTTGATGCGGATCCTAAGGGAGGGTCGGCGATTTCAATCAGCTATGTAACTAAAAAACCCGTACTCTTCTTTGGAGTCGGGCAGAGATACGATGACCTCGTTAAGTTTGACTCAAAATGGCTGGTTGAGAGAATCTTTTCATGAGGATTGTAATTCCGTTCAAGGCAAACAACCCCAAATCGAGGCTTTCCACACTTCTCAGCGAGAGTGAAAGAAAGGAGCTTGCAAGGCTAATGCTTCTTGACGTTGTTGATGTTACCAGAAACTTCGGAGATGTAACCATTTTGTGCCCTGAGGAGGTTGAATTTGAAGGAGTCAGAGTTGATGTTGACGCCTCTGATTTAAACACAGCAGTTAACAGGTTAATTGATAATGTTCCAGCAGCAGTGATAATGTCAGACCTTCCCCTTCTCAATAAGGAGGTTTTGACAAGGTTCTTTGAAACTGAAGGTGACGTAGTCATCGCCCCTGGAAGGAAAGGAGGAACCAACATGCTTCTTGTAAGAAAAAGGGGATTCAGGGTTTCTTACCACTACGGAAGTTTCTTCAAACACCTCGAAATAGCTCTGAAGATCGGAAGAGCGGTTCAGCAGGAATGCCGAGACCGAACTCGGACATCGCCCCTTGCTTGAAAGAAGGAACCAACATGCTTCTTGTAAGAAAAAGAGGATTCATGGTTTCTTACCACTATGGAAGTTTCTTCAAACACCTCGAAATAGCTCTGAAACTGGGTATGAAGGCGGAGATTTTTGATTCCTTTTTCTCCTCAGTTGACATTGATGATGAGAGTGATCTTCTTGAACTCATGATGCATGGTGAGGGGAAGAGGTCTCAAAAGTTTTTGAAAGATCTCGGCTTCTATGTGTGTTTTGAGAAGACACCCAGACTTGAACGCAGAGTTTTTATGCAACCATAATTAAAAAACTTTAATGGAGAACTTTGAAATCTGGGTTGAAAAATACCGTCCACGCACTCTTGATGAGGTTGTTGGACAGGATGAGGTAATTCAGAGACTCAAGGGATACGTTAAAAGGAAGAACATACCCCATCTCCTCTTTTCAGGTCCGCCCGGAACGGGAAAGACCGCAACGGCAATAGCTCTTACAAGGGATCTGTTTGGGGAGAACTGGAGGGACAATTTTATTGAGATGAATGCAAGCGATGAGAGAGGAATTGATGTCGTAAGACACAAAATAAAGGATTTTGCCAGAACCGCTCCCATCGGGGATGCTCCATTCAAGATAATCTTTCTTGATGAGGCTGATGCTCTCACCGCCGACGCTCAGGCAGCCCTGAGAAGAACGATGGAGATGTACTCAAAATCATGCAGGTTTATACTTAGCTGCAACTATGTTAGCAGGATAATAGAGCCAATCCAGAGCAGGTGTGCCGTTTTCAAGTTCAGACCCGTACCCAGGGAGGCAATGAAGAAGAGATTGCTGGAAATATGCGAAAAAGAGGGTGTGAAGATTACTGAAGACGGTCTTGAGGCTTTGATGTATATCTCGGGAGGAGACTTTAGAAAGGCCATCAATGCCCTGCAAGGTGCTGCTGCGATTGGGGAGATTGTGGATGCTGAAGCCATATACCAGATAACCGCAACAGCAAGACCTGAGGAAATGAAAGAGCTAATTCAAACGGCATTGAAGGGAAATTTCATGGAGGCAAGGGAAATACTGGACAGGCTGATGGTGGAATACGGAATGAGCGGAGAGGACATAGTATCTCAGCTTTTCAGGGAAATTCTTTCTATGCCGGTTGAGGACAGCCTGAAGGTTCAGCTCATAGACAAGCTCGGGGAGATTGACTTCAGACTGACTGAGGGGGCAAATGAGAGAATTCAGCTTGATGCCTATCTTGCTTACCTTTCCACCCTCAATGTGGGAGAAATTCAAAAAAGAAAGGCTTGAGAGCTATCTTGAAGCGAAGGCAGAGGGAAAGGTTGATGATGACATAGTTGATTTACTTGATCTAATTAACAGCTTTGACTGCTTTGTAACCCTTTCAAGCTGCAGCGGGAGGATAGCTGTCATCAATCTAAGAAAGCCGGGCGACAAGGCTAATGCTGAGTTTCTGGGAAAATGGCATAAAGGTGTGGATGCTGAAAGCATCATTAAAGCGGCGATTAAGAGCAGAAACACTGCATGGCTTGTTCAGTATCCACCAATAATCCACGTTGCCTGCAGGGATTTAGAAGTTGCAAGGATTCTCATGAACATTGCAAATCAGGCAGGTTTCAGGAGGAGCGGCATCATATCATTAAAAAATAACGTGGTTGAAGTGGCCTCACTTGAAAGACTTGAACTTCCTATTGCTGAAGGTGGCAGGATGCTCATTGATAGTGAATATCTCGAATACGTTGTCAGATGTGCGAATGAAAAACTCCTGAAAGGGAAGGAAAAATTGAGGAGGTTGCATTCTGCTTTAGAATCTTTTCAGCGTTAAAACTCCTATTGCAGCTATTAGTATTGCCCCCAGAATCGACCCCGCAAAGTTCTGCAGGGCATTCGGAGCTTCCGGATTGAGTATGTAATGAGCTGAAGCCCAGACAATCAGACCGAAGGCTATCAGCAGAAAGATTATTGTGAAATACTTTGAAACCCTCCTGTTCTCAGCGTAAGCATCGGCAGCCCTTGCAAGCAGTGTGAATATCCCGGAAAGAACGAACCACCATGTGCTGTATAAAATAAAGGTTGAAACAGCTTCTGCCGCATCTGGAATGTTGATAGATACGTTGGACCCATGCACAATTCCGATTATAAGCAATATGGCTGATGTGACATAGAAGATGAAGGAAACTCTTCCCTCTACAAGCGATACACGAACAGAATCCAGAAAATTTGCTATGTTCTTTTCCCAGCCGTATGCTTTAACCATGAAGTAAATCCCGAGGAAAAATATTATCCCACCCAGACCCCATTCGGGACGCTGCATAATGAGGAAAATTGAGTAAACGAGGAAAACCATCCCGAGAGGCGCAAGAGTTATCCTTGCAATTTTTGGATCGTTTAGCATCCTTCTTATAAGGAAATACGTGCTCTCAATAGTCCTGCTTTGCTTTACGACAACTCTTTGAACCGAGTCTATTTTGACTCTCGAGGAGATGATTGGAAGAACGAATTCATCCTCTGAACCGTCGGTAACAACTATTGCACTTGATGGCTTCAGGTTTAAAACAACTCTGTCAAGCTGTTCCGCAATTTTAGAGTCAGAAGCAACACCAACACTCTTATCTCCACAAACAACGACAACCTCTGCATCATCTCCTTTCTCCTTAAGATCGTCGTAAATTTTTATTGCCGCAAACATCGCGTTGACATCCGAATCTTCTGGATCCGCTGTTCCAAGCCTCACTGCAGCAGAAACGACGTTATCTCTCCCAATAACAGGTGATGAGATACCGGCTTTCTGTCCCAAATCATCATCTCTGTCAATTACAAGCACAACCTTTTTTGCCATTAAAAAAATGTGGGGGGAAATATATAAAAAACTATCTGAGCTTGCCGAGAATATCTCTGGCTATTGTGTTAAGCTGAACCTCTTTTGTGCCCTCGTAAATTTCAGTAATCTTCGCATCTCTGAAGAATCTCTCCACCTCATACTCTGCTATGTATCCGTAACCTCCATGCATCTGCACGGCCTCATCGCAAACTTTGACAGCAAGTTTTCCTGCATAGTATTTGGCCATTGAAGTCAGCCCCGGGTCAATTCTGCCCTGATCATAATTCCAGGCTGCTTTGTAAATGAGCAATCTTGCCGCTTCAAGCTGTGTTTTGAGGTCGGCAATTCTGTGCTGCAGAGCCTGAAAAGCACCTATCGGCTGTCCGAACTGTTTTCTCTGCTTTACATAGTTGACAAGCCTGTCAAAAGCACCCTGAGCAATTCCCAGAGCCTGAGCAGCAATTTCAATTCTGCTTTCATCAAAGAACTCCAGAACCTGGTAGAAACCTCTGTTGAGTTCTCCAATAACCGCAGAATCATCAACCCTGACGTCTTTGAAAACGACTTCTGCAGTAGGGGAAGCTCTTATGCCAAG
>CAZZLE010000133.1:0-2507 GCA_964654595.1 uncultured archaeon
TTTTCCATTCTCAATTTTTTTTATTTACAATTGAATCATATTCACTGATGAGTGTTTAATGGATAAAGACGTTAATAGTTCTCAGCTAACTTTGAGGTAAAGCAGAGCCTCTCTTCCGGCCATTGTTTCCAGTTCGGTAGCACTTCTAATGGGGCTCCGAATATAAACTTCACGCCCGACTTTCCCCAGCAGGAATTCCAGCTGTTCCAAGGGGGCTCTGTTAACGTCAAGATCTGCCTCAACAGCCGTGATGCTTCTGTAACCGTAATCAACAACCCTTGCATCAACATAGAGGTTTCTTGGATACTCTCCAACCAGCCCTACAAGAATGGGATACGTTGCAAGCTGCCTTGCGTAGCTCACTCTCCCCTCTATCTCTACCCTCAGGTCTGTTATTTTCCTACCTTTCGGAAGCATTTTCCTTAGCATCGGCATGTCTATGTTCTCCCTGACCCTTTTTTTGAAGTTTAAAAATTCCTTTCTGTGCTTTTTCAGCCTCCTGTCACCCTCCTTCTCCATCGGAGTTCCCGGAAAAATTTTCACCTGCCTTATGTTGATTCTCCTCAGCAACAGATCCTTTTTCATGATCTCTTCAAGAAACTCGTAGTTAATCTCGAATGTCTCCTTAGTTTCACCTTTCAACCCTATTACGAAGTTTATTCCCGGCAGGAAGTATGGAAGGCCGTTGTAGGATGGATGCCTGCCGTATCTGTTAATGAGTTCAATGGCTAACATGACTTCTTCCGGAGTGGCTGCAAGGGTGTTTTCTCTCACAACTCTCTCATCAGCACTCTCAAGTCCCATTGCAGCAACATTTCCGGGTGTTTGGTACATCACAATAGTTTTGATGATTTCAGCAGATTCCTCCGGGTATTCGGCTACTGTTTTCGGATTCACGTTGTCAAGATGCAGTGTTTTGATTTTCGGGCATAATTCCCATATCGCCCTGTGAAACTTTTTCATTGCCTCCGGATTGGGTTTCGGTATGCCATCAAACCTGCCCATGTAGCTGAAAAAGTCCGTCTGTCTGCCGAGACGGAAGTGCCTCACCCCGAGATCGTAAAGGGCCTTAATCTCCTTCAGAACATCTTCAGGGCTTCGGAACCAAAGTCTGTGAACTCTCTCAATGCAGAAACTGCATCTACCCCAGTAACACCCTCTGTAAGTTTCGATCTCGCATATAATGTGCGGAAAATCCGGATGCTGCCTCACCACTTCGGCTCCTTGGATTGCAAAAGAATTTATATCAAAATTTTCTCCTCCAAGCTTTTCAAAAAGTCTTTTTTCGAAGGGAAATTCAATAACTTCAATTTCAACATCTTCGAGCATTCTTCTTTCTTTCTGAGAGAGCTCCAAGGTTATTGGCCCTACAAGAATGTTCCTCTTTGCAACACCCATTGAAAAAAGTTCTTTTTTACTTAGAGGTTTTCCTCCAAGATACTTGCCGGGAACAGCTATACCTGCAATTATTACAGCCAAATCAAATTTTTTTAGTTTTTCAAATATCTCATCGTGTTCTCTCAGATAGTCGATCGTGAAGTATCCTGACTCAAAACCTGCAGATTTCAGCATCCCATAAATGTATCTCGGGTAAGGGGCAATGTATGGTGGTACACCAAGGCAGGAAGGCTCATCAACATATCCGTCAATTATTGCAGCCCTCATCCTCTTTGAATTTTTGCGTGACCGCCAATTATTGAACTGCTCAGCTCAATGTTTCTTATCTCACAATCGTCGTCAATTATGCTCCTCCAGAGCCTTACTCTCTTCAGGATGGTCTTGGAGAAAACAACGCTCTCACTCACATCTGAAGAATCGATCTCGCATCCCTCGCCAATGTATGCATAAGGCCCTATGATGGATCTGCCTTTTATCACAACATCCTTTTCTATCACAACCGGCTCTATTATCTTTGCCGCCCTCGCAATTTCAACAGAATCGTGGACAAAACTGTCAGCGTAGAACTTGAAAGCTTCAATGTATGAGTCCGGATTTCCAACATCATACCAGTTTCCATTGAAAAGACATCCGTAAACATCCATTCTCTGGCACAAGAAGCTGAGAAAGTCTCCAAGATTGTCGCTCTTTTCATTTCCACCGACATACTCAACAAGCACTTCAGCAATCTCCTTCGGGAAAGCGTAGATAGCTATTCCAACGAGTGTGGAAGGTGGTTTTTCAGGTTTCTCGTAGAACTTCCTTACGATTCCTCCATCAAGCTCCGCCACCCCATACCTCTTCGCAAGCTCATAATCTCCAACATCGTAAAGGGCTGTGACGGGTGCTTTTTTCTCTTTAAAAAGCTCTACAAGCACATCGAGCTCGAATGAGAAGATGTTATCCCCCGCAACAACGAGGAAGTCATCATCAATTCCCTCAACAACCTGTGCAAGTGCCTTCACAGCCCCCAGCTTTTCTTCTTCCCTCATTGTATTCTCAATAACCAATTTAACATCCTTTCCCTCAGCCCAGTTCCTGAAGTCTTCCTCAAACCTTTTGTTTGTGGA
>CAZZLE010000134.1:0-2008 GCA_964654595.1 uncultured archaeon
TAGGAAACGTAGTATGAGATGGATACCGCAGCGATCAGAATTATGCAGATTCTGATCAGCCTTTTTCTGAGTTCTTCGATGTGCTCACGCAGTTCGAGTTCTCTGTCCTCTGGCGGACCACTCACACACATCATCTAATTGGGAGAAATAAATGCTTTGATGATCACTGTTCAGAACCTGAATTGCCTTCATAAATGATACTCAGAGCGCCGGGGGTGGGATTCGAACCCACGCGGGCAACGCCCAACAGCTTAGCAGGCTGTCGCCTTACCGCTCGGCAACCCCGGCTCAATTCACATTGTTAGGAGGCAATTTAAGGATTTTGGTCACGGGTGTGAATGCCTGATAAATAGTGGGAAAGGGTTATATTAATCCTTTTCGAAAATATCTCTGAGGTGAGTTTAATGGGTGAGAAGGTTAGGGATAGGGAGCATCATGAGAAGCTTTTCAAAGCCTCAATGAGTCCGATAAGAAGGCAGATTGTAGCCGCAATAGGGATTCAGGGCAAAACGATAGAGGAGTTGAAGAAGGAGCTTGAACTTTCCGACTTTCAGTTCAAGTTCAACCTTGACTGGCTTATCAGGGAAGGCTTTGTAAAAGAGGAGGATGGAAAACTCAAGCTTACTGATGATGGCATTGAGCTTCTTGAGGCTGGCTAAGTGACTATTTCATCCAATCTCTGCATTTCCATTGCCTTTTTTATTTCCATCATTGTTAAGTCTAACGGGTCCTCGATCCTTACCCCATGTTTCAGTGAGAGGTTTCTCATCTCAGGAGATGTCGGCCCTATAGCAGGATCACCCGGAACTCTGAAAGACACGTCAAAAATCACGAACTCCAGCTTCGTTTCATCTTCTGGGGAGTAAGCCATTGCTCCCTGAAGACCAAATAAACCGATTATTCCTGGAGGAAATTCGGATTTGCAAACCTCAATAAACTTCTCAGCAGCCTCGTAAACTTCCTGCTGCTTGCTCTCCCTCATTGTCACTCCAAAGTGCCCGATTTCTTCATTTTTTACAGGAACGTTTATCTTGAGCTGGTCCTTAGCTGGAAGATTCAGAAATCCCTGCAGGTTGACCTGTCTTCTGTCACTGAAGCCCACAAAGTCGAAGTTTCCGAAAATATCCTTCAAGGCATAGCTGTGAAAGTTGGCGTTGAACCTCGCTCCAAGAACGTACTCCTCAATCCTTGCCTTCCTGAGCCCTTCCTCATTGATTACCCCTTCTTTCAGAAGTCTTTCAGCCTGCTGGTAGTAGTCTTCTGGCGAGATTGCATAGAAAAAAGCTCTTTCGAGCGGGTTTTTAGCCTGCTGCACTTTAACCACGACAAGCCTGTCGATCTCTTCCGGAGATTTAAACTCCTTGGGATACCTCAAACCGGCTTTTTCGAGCAGGTAGTACTGGTTTTTCGGATGATCTCTTTCCTCCGCTCTAAGCATAAACCTGTTTCCGTAAATTGGAACTTCAAATTCATTCTCTATGCCATCATATCCCACATAGACGGCAAAACTTCTGTTTGGTATGAAAATTGTGTTGAATGAGATGAGTTTTTCCTGAACCTCTTTGTTCAGCATATCCCTGAACTTTTCAACCACTATTATCTCATCGTAAAGGTGTCTGTTGTATCTCGTGTAGAGCTTATCTCTCCCTCTCTGCACAACAATGACTGTTTTAAATCCCCATGCTTTTGCAGCCATTCCTATTTCTTTGGCTGAATGTGAACCAAAAATTCCAATCGTTACGTCCTCATAACTTTCCGCAATCTTCTGTGGGTTCATAATTCACGTAAACCTGCACTTAAAAAATTGATTCCTCATACGTAAACCTTTTTAATCTCTGAGGTGAATAGATTCAAGGGCTCGTAGCTCAGCGGTAGAGCGCCGCCTTCGCGAGGCGGAGGCCGCGGGTTCAAATCCCGCCGAGTCCATTTTAATGAGCGCATGAAGTTCGAGAGGCATCTGAAGGGTGCAATGAACTTTAATTACGGATTTGGAGGGATTGTAATGTAT
>CAZZLE010000135.1:0-2829 GCA_964654595.1 uncultured archaeon
TCACCGGGCAGAATAACAACTTTCCCGTTCATACGTATAACCTCAACATCAATTCCGTAAACTGCCTTTATGTTCTCTCTGTTCAGAATTTCGATCCCGCCAGAAGCAAAAATTTTACCGTTTTTTATCATTAAAATTCTGTCAGCATAAAGGGAGGCGAGATTCAAATCGTGCATGGTTGAGATTACAGAAATGTTGCTCTCCCTGGCAATTTTTCTGATCAAACTCAGTATCTCAATCTGATTTTTAACGTCGAGATTGTTTGTTGGTTCATCCAAAAGCAGTATTCTCGGTTTCTGGGCCAAGGCGCGTGCTATCATAACCTTTTGCAGCTCGCCTCCACTAAGCTCGTTTATTCTTCTGAATGCAAGCCTTTCAAGATTCAGAAGAGATATCACCTCTTTAACGATCCTGTAGTCTTCATAACTGGGACCAAAACCCATGTAAGGCTTCCTGCCAAGCAAAATAACATCGAAAACTGTTAAAAACCCTGTATCGCCTCTTTGCGGCACGTATGCAATCCTTTTAGCCAGTTCTTTCCTTGAAAAGTCATTCAGACTCATGTTTTCAATTAAAACTGCCCCTTTTGGTTTAAGAATTCCGGCAATACACCTCAGCAGTGTTGTCTTTCCGCTACCGTTGGGGCCAAGAATAAAGATTACTTCCCCTTCTTTTGCTTCAAAATTTAGGTCATTCAAGACAGGTTCCTTGTATGAAAAACTAAGGTTTTTGACGGTAATCATTCAATCACCTCCAGCTACCCTTCAGGAGCAGATATATGAACATAGGAGCCCCCACAAATGCCGTGACAATTCCCACAGGAATTAAAACTGGAGAGAGAGCAGTTCTGCCAAAGGTATCGGCAACAAGTAAAAGTATGGCTCCAAAAATAGCGCTGAAAGGAATCAGATACCTGTGGTCTCCTCCAACTGAAATTCTGATAGAGTGCGGAGCAACAAGTCCCACGAAACCTACAATTCCTGTAAAGGATACGCAGATTGCTGTGAGAAATGATGAAAGAAGCATGCTCTCAAGTCTAACTTTCTGTGGATTGACGCCAAGGGACATTGCGGTCTCATCGCTCAGTGTTAATGCGTTGTAGTCCATACGCCTGAAAATGAAGTAAGTAATGCAGACAGCAAATGCTGTGAGGATGATGTAAATCTCATTCCAGTTAGTTCTTCCCATGTCACCGAATGTCCAGAAAACAACAGATGCCACCTTAACATCATCTGCAAAGTACTGCATTAACATCGTTGCAGCCTGAAAGAGGGATGCCATCGCCACTCCTGCAAGAATCATCGCTTCAGGACTTAGATTTTTTAATTTCGAAAGTGTAAGAATTACGAAGACGCTTATCAGGGAACCTAAGAATGCGAAAAAGGGAACCAGATAGGGGTTTAAGATCGTTACGCTCTCTCCGGTTCGGTGCATCAAGCCAGCACCAAGGAAAATGATTGCAAAAGCAGCTCCAAATGCCGCACCCTGCGAGACACCGAGAGTGAATGGAGATGCGAGAGGGTTTCTCAAAATGCACTGCATTACAGCTCCGCTTACACCAAGGCTTGCCCCAACAAGTATGCTGGTAACTATTCTCGGCAGCCTTATGTCCCATATTATCGGAGAACCGTTAAGAAGTGAACTGACAACTTCACGGACTGTAAGGTTGTATGATCCCACGCAAATTGATGCTATGAAAGAAAAAATTAGGGCAGTTATCAGCACGATTTCTGTGATTTTTATTTTTCTACTGTATTCCATCATGACTTGAAGGCGTCTGCTATATTCTTGAATCCGCCATAGTGATCTGCCATCTCTCTGTACAGTTCCTTTCCTACGAAGAATTTGAATATTTCATCTGCTTTTTGTGGGGGGTCAATATCAGCAAATCTCTCTGGGTAGAGAACTTTACCTATGAAGTAAGTATCTGCTATTGCAATCTCCACGTTGGTTGTGTAGAAATTGAACGGCAGTATCCCATAAACCTCACCATTTTTGAATGCTTTCAGAGATCTGTATACATTTGGATTTTTCTCGTAGTCATTAAGAACAAGATGCAGGTTGTTTTCGTCGAGAAAGACTATGTCTGGATTCCACTCCAGAAGTTTTTCCTTATCAATGAATAAAGCACCGCTTTTGTTTGCCTCACATGCAACATTTTTGGCCTTTAAAACCGTGAATGGTGGAAAGTCACAGCGGGTTGATTCTATTCCGTGTCCTCCTTTGAATCCAAGAGCACCCACGTAAACGGTTGGTTTTTCATCATCCGGAACCCCTTCTACCCTCGATGATAGGTCGTTGTAAACGGAGTCTATAAAGCTGATTATATCCTCAGCCCTCTTTTCTCTGCCGAGAATTTTACCGGCAAGCCTCAGAGAATCGTAAATCTCCTGAGATTTAAAGTTTCCAAGCTCACCATAGCTTAAAACCACAACCGGAACACCGGTCTGCTGCTGGAGTGTGTTAGCTTTGCTGGCATCTACATAGCATGCAAAAATCACGTCGGGTTTGAGAGCAGCAATTGCCTCAGGATTTGGGGAAGGATCCGGACCTCCTTTTCCTATTATTGGCTTATCAGCAAGTTCCGGATGAGCCATTCTGTATGGTCTCCCCATTTCACTCCATGCAGTTTCTGCATCTTCAACACCAACAACCATATCTGTTGCATTAAGATAAACAACCAATCTCAAAGCCCCTGGGCCTATGGCAACAATTTTTTCAACTTTTTCAGGAATTTCCACGTTTCTGCCAAGCATGTCCGTTACAACATTCTTCTCAGATTGCTGCTCTTTTTGGGCACATCCGGAAAGGATAAGAGCAAGGAGGAGC
>CAZZLE010000136.1:0-3242 GCA_964654595.1 uncultured archaeon
CTGAAACTCTCAATCTCAGCATAAGGCACGCTGTTGAGGTCAGGCCAGGAGAAACAGTCAAAGTTGAGCTTGAAAAGGAACTTGTCCTGACAGTAAGGCCAAAGGAAGTGGTAAAAACCATGCAGATCACCGTTTCAAAGATAGGGGAGCCTCCAGTCAAAGAAAAGCCTCCAGGTCTTGTGTATGCCTACTATGAGATCTCTCCCGTTTCCGACGAAGAGGTTAGGGCAGAAGGAAATGTCAGCTTTGCTGTCAGGAAATCCTGGATTGTTGAGAACAGGCTTAACGCTGAAAACATCAGGCTTGCAAGGTACAGTGTTATATGGGAAATTCTGAAGACTGAGAAGATTTCTGAAGATCAGGAATTCGTTTACTACAGGGCAGAGCTTCCCGGATTTTCTTACTTCGCCGTGATCGCCGAAGCCCCAACACCCACGCCAACTCCCACTCCAACACCAACTCCAGCGCCCACACCGGGCTTTGAGGCAGTGTTCGCAATCGCAGGATTGCTTGCAACAGCTTATCTGCTGAGAAGGATTAGGACCTGATTTTTATATTTTAATTTTTTTCATGCAGGTAATAAAAACGCGTAAATCGAAGCTTCAATGAGTAGTAGATTATTCTGTTTCGAATTCTACATTGATCCCTTGACTCGAGCTAAAGACGTCAAATGCAGAAGACCAGCTAAGAATTGATTCAGATGGAATATGTTTCCGAAAGAAAGAATTCAAAAGCTCTCAGATGGCACTAAAGTCTTATTCTTTCTTTAGAGGAATGATTGTCTTCAGTCAGGCTTTATTAAAATAAATTATTTTTCCATTCGCATCCTAAAACTTGAACCAGAAAGTTCTGGCATCTATTATCATTCCTGCAATGGGTTCCCCCTTTCCATCGATTTCAATCGCGGCGTACTTACCAGTCGGTTCAAGATCAAAATCATCCTTTATGGTTGTTGTCTTAACATCTTCCCTTTTTCTCTTTTGCCGTTTTTCTTTCTTCTCTCCATCTCCATCACACACGTGAATGTAATACAACATAATTACTACACCCGGAATTTGAGCCCTCAAAGTGCTTTCAATCCAATTTTGGTCTGATTTCAATATCAGTAATTTTTACCCTCTTTTCGAATTTCAGTATTGCTATACTGCGATAGCAACGATTGACTGCTGTGGGATACTGTACGCTACTGCGTGATTCTCCAGAAATTGAAACGGGTTCTTTGTTGTTGAACTTGGCGAAAAAGCTTCATCAGAAAGTGCTCAAGAGATACGAAGTTGTCTATGATAAGCTTAAGGAAATATCTGGCATAACTCCTTAGGAAAGCTCCAGTTAATGATGAGTTAGCCAAGTGTGAGAACTGAAACTAAAAGGATTGTCTTCATTATAGGCTTTCTAATTATTTTGTTTTTCTTTCGTTGTCAAATTGAGTGCTTTAATTGATATCTAGCAAGAGCAGACAAACAAAAAACTGTTGAAAAGTTTTTAGAAGAAAACGAATCTGAATTTCGCAATTATATTACTTTCTTCTCCCTAAACACCTCTATTTCTTCACTCGAATATCCCAGCCTTTTGAGGATTTCTTCCGTGTGCTCGCCAAGCTTTGGAGGTCTACTTGGTGGGGAGATTCCTGACATTTTAACCGGGTTGTTGAATATTTTTATCTTGCCCAATCCAGGATAATCAACCTCAACTATAACATTTCTCGCCCTTGTCTGCGGGTGTTCTATTACTTCACTTATATCGTTAACAGCTCCACATGGAACTCCCGCCTTTAAAAGGATATCAACCCACTCATCTCTCGATTTTTCTTTGAGCTTCTCAATTATAATTTTCTCAAGCTCTTCTCTATGTTTAAGCCTCTGCTGATTCGTTTTGAATCTTTCATCTTCCAGCAGACTTTCTAAGCCTACTGCCTTGCAAAAAGCCTCCCAGTGCCACTCGGTTGCCACAACTATATTTAAAAGCTTTCCGTCACCAGCAGGATATGGTTCGTAGGGTGTTGCAAGGAAGTACTTTGTACCCATTCTTAAATCCTCATCCTTCATTCCCTCTATCAACACCATGTTCATCAAGTTCGTCATCATTGTAACTGCACAATCGAAGAGAGAGATGTCTATCTCCATCCCCTCTCCGGTTCTCTCTCTATGTAAAAGTGCAGCGAGAATTGCGTATACTCCATACATAGCTGCCAAGATATCTGTAATTGGAACGTTTATTTTGCATGGCGTCTCTCTTGTTCCGGTATAGCTTATTATCCCGGCTTCTCCCTGAATCAGCTGATCAAACGCAGGCCGGTCACGGTAAGGGCCATCTTGACCAAATCCCGAAACGTGGCAGTAGATCACTTTTGGATTTACTTTTCTGACAGCTTCATAACCAACTCCAAGAGAATCAACAACACCCGGAACAAAGTTCTCGATTATTACATCTGCTTTTTCTGCTAATTTTAAAAAAATTTCTCTGCCTTCTCTGGTTTTCAAATCCAGTGTCATTGATTTCTTGTTTCTGTTCACCACTGCAAAATAAAAGCTCAAATCTCCTCTTATTGGTATCCAGTGTCTCGCAAGATCTCCAATTTTTGGCCTTTCTATGTGGATCACTTCAGCTCCAAGGTCTCCAAGGAGAGTTCCAATGTAAGGTCCAGCCACAGCCTGTGCTATTTCTATTACCATCAAATTGTCAAATGGCTTCAACTTAATTCCCTCCTGAATGCCTGAATTCCGGTTATGTATCTTCCAAGAATCAGCGTGTGAATATCGTCAGTCCCCTCATAAGTGTAGACACTTTCTATGTTCGCCATATGTCTTATTGGCGAATAGTCGAGACTTATTCCATTCGCACCCAGTATTTCTCTCGCAGTTCTCGCGCAGAATCTTGCAACCCTTACGTTATTTCTTTTTGCAAAAGATATCTGTTCTGGAGTTGCCTTCCCTTCATCCATCAGTCTTCCAAGCCTCCAGGCAACCAGCTGACCCTTAGTTATTTCTGTAAGCATGTCCACAAGCTTTGCCTGCACTAACTGGTAAGATGCAATCGGGGCTCCAAACTGTTTTCTGTTCTTTGCGTAATTCAGTGCAGTTTCGTAGCAGTCCATAGCAGCACCTATTGCACCCCATGAGATACCAAATCTCGCTTGATCAAGACAGCTTAATGCCGGTCTTAAACCGACTGCATTTGGGAGTCTGTTCTCTTCCGGAACTCTGCAGTCGCTTAAGTAAAGTTCCCCAACGTCACCGGCTCTC
>CAZZLE010000137.1:0-1787 GCA_964654595.1 uncultured archaeon
GAATGGGGTAAAGTGGCAAGTTCTACGAGTGAAATAATAACAAAAGTTGTGGTTTACAACCCCAATCCAATTCCGCTGCCACTAAAAGATGTTTTAACCGAAATCTACATGAACAACGTAAAAATGGGTGAGGGTTCAGCATTAAAGGCAGATATCAAGGCCAGTTCTGAATCGACCATAGTCATCTCAACAAAGCTTGAAAATGGCAGAATCCCGGAATGGTGGGTTTCACACATAAGGAATGGTGAGAAGTCTGTGATGAACCTGAAGGGCTACTTGATCTTCGACCTCAAAGTTGCAGAATTCAAATATCCCGTTGAGCTCTCAAATGCTATAGAAACGGACATGCTTGCGGGATTGAGTTCAAACGTGCCGCAAAAGATCAATGTCGGCCCAATCACCCTGACAGTCAAATCGACGAAATCCTACTGGGGAGATGTCAGCGAGGATTATACCGAAGTCATAACCATGGCCACAATCCGCAACGACCACATAGTTCCTGTACCGATAACGAAGATCCAATATCTAGTTGAGATGAACGATATCAGGCTTGCTGAGGGCTTAAGCGATGTTGCAACCATCATTCAGCCAAAGTCTGAGGCAACGCTCACGTTTGTCACCAAACTCGATAACAGAATGCTCGACGAATGGTGGGTCAGCCATATTAAGAACGGAGAGAAGACAAAAGTCAGAATAGTCCTGCAGCCGGTTATTGAAATTGCTGGCAAAGAATTCAGGTTCACCTTGGCGGAAAGTGAGTCTGTATTAATGACCAACCTGCTTGGTTAGATGGGGATGGTCTTATGAATGTGAGCAGGATTGTGCTGCCAATTCTGCTTGTTTTACTGCTTCCGCTACCAGTAAGTGCTTTGGGTATGCTTAAGCTGACTGTAATACCTAAAGATCCAGTGGCAGGTGAAGAGGTAAAAATCACAGTCACAACAGCTGTGACCAATGAACCAGTAGCAGGGGCGAAGGTTTACGTTAAAAGCGATATTCTCAGCAAAACTCTAATCGGTGAAACCAATTCAAATGGAGAGGTGAGGTATGTATTCAAAGAGCCTGGAACGTACCGGATCGGTGTTGAGAAGAAGGGGTTCGTCTCCATACCTGTTGAATCTGGAGAGGTTGTCATTGTAAGACCAAAGGGTGTTCTGGAGCTGAGTGTAACTGAAGTTGAAGTTGTTGAGGAAGACGGCAGGGTTAAGCAAATAGCGAGGATATGCGTCACAGCAAATGGACATCCTGTTGAAAAAGCCGAAGTTTATGCAAACAGCAGATTTATCGGTTACACGGACTCGGATGGATTGCTGACATACAAATTCGAACCAGGAATATACGTTATCGCAGCGAGGAAGACAGGATATCTTCCCGCAGTGGAATTCACACTGAATATCGATGAGAGAGAATTGAGGGAGAGGTTGAAGGAGAAAGTGGAGGAAGTCAGAGAGGAAAAAATAACAGTATGCATAGATGACGTTTGCAGTGAAGTAACGCGGGAGAAAATTGTTGAAGCCATTAGACCGAAGATACCAAAGCCAAGGCCGGAAGTCTGTCCGGCAGTTTACAATCCTGTCTGCGGCGTGGATGGGAGAACATATCCCAACCTCTGCGAAGCTTGGAAGGCTGGAATTCCAGTTGCATGTAAAGGTGAATGTCCGTGCGCTGAAATCCTCAACCTAAGCATAAGGCATGTCATTGAAGTCAGGCCGGGAGAGATTATCAAGACAGAGCTTGAAAAGGAGCTTGTCCTGACTGTAAGGCCAAAGGAAATTGTCAAAAACATC
>CAZZLE010000138.1:0-9791 GCA_964654595.1 uncultured archaeon
CATATCCATCCTGACGAACTTTGCCGGACGGCTGGTTGTGAAGTAGTAGGTCTTCATAACGGTTGCAAACTGGTAAAGAAATGCTTCCGGCATCGCGAGCGGGTTTGCATGGACACATGCAAAGCTACCTGCAGGCAAACCTCCATTCAACCTTCTGTCAAGCAGAACTATCCCGGTGGGCACATCAAAGGTTTTTAACACTTGCACTTTACCACCATTAAACATTTCAACACCGTACCTTTTAAAGTTTTTCTCGTGATAATTGTGACTATTGTCCGAAGTAACTATGTGGTTCATGATACTCATAATTTATGATAACATAAAGAAATACTTAAATACTCATTAATAATTTGGCTGAATATGGCAGTTGTGTATCCGTCAAGGGAGTGGATGGAGGAGCTTCACAAGAAAGTAAACGCCGATGAGGAATACAAGAAGGTGGCGGCCAACTGGGAAGGTGACTATCTGTGTGTTGTGCAGGTTGACGAAGAATTCGTCAAGGATATCCAGAATCCAAAAATTCTGAGGGGTTTCCTCGGTATGCTGGATAGCGTACCGAAAGAGAAGAGGGAAAAGTTCAGGGGAACACCAAGTGAGAAGATGCTTGAAGCTCTCGGTCTTTCACTGGATGCTGATCTGAGTGAAGTTAACTTTGAGGAGATTGCCAGAAAGATAGCTGAAAATCCCGGTATGATACTGGAAACAGCAAAGGGTGCTACGCTAAATATATGGATGGACTTCTGGCACGGGGAGTTCAGAAAGATAGAAGTTGCTGTACCGGGAGAGCATGAGGATGCTAAATTCAAGCTCATCGGTCCTTATGCGGTTTTCAAGCAGCTCGTTATGGGAAAAGCCGATGCGATCACCCTCGTCATCGGTGGTAAGCTAAAAATGCAGGGAGACATGGCTTACATGATGCGAAATATGGCTACCGTGAAAAAATTCACGGATCTCATGGCGTCTATCCCTATTGAATCCTAATTTTTTTGGTTGTGGTAGAATGCCCAAATTTCTCGACCTTGACGAGCTGAGCAAAGAGGATCAAATGCTAAAAGAGGAAGTTCACAGATTTGCTAAGGAAGTCATAAGGCCTGCATCAATCGAACTTGACAGGATGCCCCCTGAAGATCGAATCAAGCCAGAATCGCCGTACTTCAAGGTAATGAAGCAGATGAAGAAACTTGGATACCACCGCATTTACCTTCCAGAGAACAAAGGTGGTCCGGGTTTAACGCCCTTGCAGCGATACATAATTTTCGAAGAAATTGCGTGGGGGAGCCTGGGTTTTGCTACAGCTTTAGGAGTGGACATGATACCTTTTGTTTCGGCAGCACTCTACGGAACTCCGGAGATATACGAAGAGCTTGTGGTTCCCTGGATTGAAGACAGCGAGGGAAAATTCCACGGCTGCTGGGGGGTTACAGAGCCGGAACATGGAAGCGATTACCTGATTGCGTTAAGAGAAGAACCCGGGCTTGTTGCGAAGTTTGGCAGGGGTAACGTTTTGGCTGAGAAAGATGGAGATGAGTGGGTTATAACCGGACAGAAGTCTGCATGGGTTTCATCAGCACCCGTTGCCACTCACTGCGGGCTGCACGCGCAGGTTAAAGGTTCAAGAAGCATTGCAGAAGGCCTCTTCTGCATTGTTCCACTTGATGCAGACGGTGTGAAAAAGGGAAAACCTTCTGACATGCTTGGAATGAGAGATGATCCACAGGGAGAGCTTTTCTTTGATAAGGTCAGAATTCCGGAGCACTACGTCATTGTTGCACCGGGATTTTTCTACGGCATATTCTGCGATCAGCTTCTCTGCCTGACGAGCTGCGGAATGGGGGCTTTTGCGGTTGGTCTGGCGAGAGCGTGCTTTGAGGAGGCATTGAACTATGCAAGACAGAGAGTTCAGGGAGGTGTGCAAATAGCCAGGCACAAGAACATAAAGTTAAAGCTTTACGAGATGTTCGAGAAAGTTGAAACTGCCCGCTACTACGTGAGGAAGGTAACAGAATACACCCATAAGAGAATAATAGAGCGGCAGACAGCCGATGCATCTCCCAGACATGCAAGAGCTGCACAGATTTACGCAAAGAAAATCGCCTACGAGGTTGCACACGATGCATTGCAGATCTTCGGCGCCTACGGGCTGAGCAAGGAGTTTATAATTGAGAAGCTTTTTAGAGATGCGAGATGCATGCTGATTGAGGATGGAACGGTGGAGGTTCTCAGTCTTGAGGCTGCGGAGGATGTTGTGGACAACTACGAAAAGGAATTTTATGATGTGAACCATCTTATGAGAATTTTGGGTTGAGGTGGTTGGTATGCTTAAAGGAATTCCGCTCGATTCACCTCTTTATGTGGTGGATGAGGAAAGGGGAATTGAGTACAGAGGCTGTGAGGCCATAACGGGATTTTTTACAGTAAAGAACGATGTTGGGGATTTGTTACCGGAAGGTCTGAAGCCTTACAGCAAACCCGCTCAGGGGGGAATATGGATTTCCCACTACCCGTTCAGCACTGTGGGAGAGTATCATGAATATC
Source organism: uncultured archaeon (assembly GCA_964654595.1). GTDB lineage: Archaea > Halobacteriota > Archaeoglobi > Archaeoglobales > Archaeoglobaceae > Archaeoglobus. Next base: position 2,536 of record CAZZLE010000138.1, read on the forward strand.
TGACAGTGATTCAGGTTGAAGACGAACAGGGAGATATGGGATACTACATTCCGTACATATACGTAACAAACGACTCCGCTCTCGCTGCCGGAAGGGAGCTTGCCGGTGCACCCAAGAAGCTTGCAAATATAGGGCTCGTTAAGGAGCTTGATGTTGTGATGGGATATCTCGAAAGACCCACAGGAAAGAGACTCGTAACGTTCGTGATGAAGCCCAACACAAGGGCTGTGGGTGAGATGATTGATTTAATCTTCCCGAAACCAACTTATCTCTACTCAGTCCGTCATCTGCCACCGGTAAAAGGGAAAGGTGGGGTTACACAGCTCGTGAAGTGGTACGCTGACATAGACTTTCACACCGATCCCAGAGGGGAGAGAGTCATCTTCACGGGGCCGGGAAACATTACCTACGATTCTCCTTCAACCATCGATCCCGTCCACAGGGTTGAGATCGACTCGTTCATGGCAGCACTGTACTTCCAGTTTGACATGAAACTCGGCTTTGCTGACATCCTTAGAGAGTACTGAGGTGGCATATGCTCAGGGGAAGCAGAGAGGGGCTTTCAATCCCTCTTGATGCGAGTCTTTACGGTGCACTCGGTCAGTCAATGAAGGCAAGAGATGCGGTGACCGAATACATAAACTGCGAGTGTGTAATGGCTTTCTTTTTGACGGATAGGAGTGTTGAGTCAATACTGCCCGAGGGGTTTGAGCTCACGCCCTCTACTTTAGCTGCGGTCTTTATCGCTCACTATCCCTTCTCCACAATTGGCCCCTACTACGAGATGTTCACGCTGATTCAGGTCAGTTTTGACGGTGAGCTGGGATACTACCTTCCCTACATCTATGTTGACAACGATGCCGCGATGGCTGGTGGGAGAGAGGTGGTTGGCGCTCCCAAGAAATTCGCGAAGATGGGAATTGAGAAATATATGGACATTGTGATGGGTTACCTCGAAAGACCACCGGGCAAGAGACTTCTGACTTTATCGGTAAAACCTGAACAGAGAATCCCGGACGCAATTGTTGATTCGATGCTACCGGAAAAAACACCTGTTTACTCGCTGAGAATGCTGCCGCCAATTGAGGGTGGTGATGGCCTTGCCCAGGTTGTCAGGTGGTATGCGTACATGAGATTGCACGAAGATGCTGAAATCGCATACGACCACGTGAAGCTTGGCACCAGGAGAATCTGGGGAGGTGAGGCAACGCTAACATACGACTCTCCATCTCTTTCTGACCCGGTCCACAAGGTTGAGGTGAAGCAGATTCTCATGGGAGCTTACATGCATTATGACATGGCTTTGAGACCCGATAAGGTTGTGAAAGAGTGGAAACTATGATTGGCGTAATTGGTGCGGGAACGATGGGTGCGGATATAGCAGCCCTCTTTGCCAACGCAGGTTTTGAAGTGGTTCTGGTGGACATAAGCGAGGAAGCTCGGAAGAAGGCCAGAGAAAAGCTCGAGACTGAGTGTTTGAACCAGCTTGAAGAGGCGGGTTTGAAGAAAAAGGATGATCTGGTCTCATCTGTTCACTACACAACAGAGCTGAGAAATGTTGAGGACTGTGATTTTATTGTTGAAGCCATTCCGGAGAAACTACAGCCAAAAATAGAGCTTTTCAGGGAGATAGAGAAGTTAAACGATGAGGCTGTTTTTGCAACCAACACCTCAAGCTTCATGCCATCAGAGATTGCTGAAAAACTCTCCAATCCCGGAAGGCTCACGCTATTTCATTTTTCAAACCCGCCAATTTTAATGCCGCTTGTTGAGGTAGGAGGTAGCAGGGTTTCAGAGGATAAGCTGGAAAAAGGAGTTAATATGGCGAAAGCTATAGGTAAGGAGCCAGTTGTTTTGAGAGTGGAATGCAGAGGACACGTTTTGAACAGAATGCTCGGTGCTGCAGGAGTTGCTGCTGGTTACTGCCTGCTCAATCACAGACCTGAAGAGGTTGATGCTGCCATTAAAAACCTTGGCCTCAGATACGGATTTTTTGAGCTTCTCGACATGATCGGACTTGATGTGGCGAGAGATGTTCTTGAAAGCTTCCGTGAGTACTACGGGAACAGGTTCACAGGAATCCGCTCTATGGACTTCTTCTTGGAGAAGATGGTCGAGTGGGGAAAGCTTGGAAAAAAGAGCGGTGAAGGGTTTTACAAATGGGAAAAAGGCAAAGCAAAAATCCCTTCAACTCTTCAAGCTGACGTTAGACCACTTGTTGCGGCGATAGTCAATGAAGCTCTGAGAACTGTTGAAGACGGAGTTGCTGATGAAGAAACCGTAAACAGAGTCTACATGCTCGCAACAAATGCCCCTTATGGAATAATGGATGTGGCGGAGATGCTTGGTTATCAGAATATCCTCGATATGCTCGAGGAGGCTTTTAGGGTAACAAAACTTGAGATATTCATACCCTGCGAGAAGCTGAGGGGCAAGATTTAATTCTTTAAACCCACTCTCTTCATGCAGGAGCTTTTTGACATTTTGAGGGAATTCAGAGACTCCAGAGGCTGGAAGAAATACCACACACCCAAGAATCTCTCTGTTTCGATTGCAATTGAGGCTGCTGAACTCCTTGAGCTTTTTCAGTGGACAAGGAGCTTTGAGGATGAGATGAAAGTTCTCGACGAAAAACTCGGGCAGGTTGAGGAAGAAGTTGCAGACATCCTGATATACACTCTTTTCCTCTGTGATGTGGCCGGTATTGATCCCGTAACGGCTGTTAAGAAAAAAATGGAGAAGAACGAGAGAAAGTATCCGAAGGACAGGGTTCATGAATTCTGATTCGATCAAAAACAGTTATTAATCCGCCAGCAAACTGACTCCATGCTTCCCGACGTTCAGCTTTTGAGCCCTGAAATTCCCATAGGTCTGAGCAGAGTTGGCGCTACGGGCATCAAAAAGCTTGTGGAAGTTCAGAGAGAAGGTAAGAGGCCAATTATTTTGATTTCAACCTTTGACGTTTTCGTTGACCTGCCTGCTCATCTGAAGGGCGTCAATCTCAGCAGAAATTTTGAGGTTATAGATGAGGTCCTTGAGACGCTTACAGCGAAACCTATAGAGAATATTGAGGATCTTGTTGTTGAGATAGCAAACCAGCTTCTTGCGAGGCACGAGTATGCTACAAAAGCGGAAGCCAAGATGAATTCCGAGCTGATAATGAGGAAGAGAACACCGAGAACGAAGCAGAAGACACAGGAAGTGGTAAAAATTTTTGGTGAGGCAATGCTGAGCAGAGATGGAAACAAAATTGTAATGGTAGGTGTTGAGGTTACCGGAATCACAGCCTGTCCGTGTGCTCAGGAGCTTGTTAAAGCCAGTTCTGCAGAAAGGCTGGCAAAACTGGGGTTTGATGAGAAAACAATCCAGAAAATTCTCGATACAATTCCGGTTGCAACGCACAACCAGCGCGGGAAGGCAATGTTGAAGGTTCAGGTTACGGACAGCTTCAAGGTTCCAATAGCAAAGCTCATTGAGGTTGCAAAATCATCAATGAGTTACGAAACCTACGAGATACTCAAAAGGGAGGACGAGCTTGTGGTTGTTGAAGCAGCACACAGAAACACGAGGTTTGTTGAAGATGGGGTGAGATACATGGCAATGGAACTGCTTAAAGCATTTCCCGATGCTCCGGGAGACATAATAGCGTTTCTGAGGCAGGAGAATGAGGAAAGCATTCACCAGCACAATGTCGTGGCGGAAAGGTATGCAACATTCGAGGAGTTGAGGAATGAAATTGGCTTTTCTGATGCTTCTGGCGGCAACTCTAATTGAAGTTTACCCGAACCCGTATGGAATCGATGAGGCAGAGTACGTAAAGTTCCAGTGTAACTCAAGCTGTATTCTGAAAGACTCACATGGGTGGATTGATGCTGGTGCGGGAGTGCACGTGGCAACAAAAAATCTGAGCTATTTTGAAGAGAGGTTTGGCTTCAAGGCAGACATTCAGTTTTCTTCAAAAATGGCCCTTTCAAACAGCGGAGAGGAGATCTGCGTGGAGGATGCTGATGGGATTGATTGCTTTCATTATGGTAAAGATATCAAGTTCCTCGACGAGGGAGTAATTTATTACAAAACAGAATCCGGATGGGATTTTCGTTATGAAGACTGGAGCAGCTTTCCATGCCTTACAGAGATCGTTGAAGGAAAGTTAATCTTAACTCCATCCGATTTCACCCTTGATGATGGATGGATCGTTGCTTCATACACCTTCCACGCACCATTCAATCCCTCGAAGCTTTTTGTTGAAGCAAGAGCAGAAAAACCGTGCAGAGCATTCGAGACAGATACAGTTTTTCTGTCATCCCCCTCCTACAAAAATTTCCACTACAAGTTTGCGGTAAAGAATGACAGCGTTGTAATCACAACGGAAAACTGGCAGTTCACCAAAAAAGGTTTCATAGTGCTCTTTGATAACCACAATGTGTCAAATTTGCTTTTACAGGTTCTCGAAAATGACAGGAGATACTCAACAAATGTCCCAAAATCATGCTCGGATTGGGTTTACAGAAAAGCTGAGGGTGGTAAAGTTTTAACTTTTAAAGGTGCTGTAACTGTCTTCGTTTTGCCGGACTGCAATCCCGTTCTTGAATTCATTTCTTCCGCGAAGCAGAGACTTTACATCATGGCCCCCTACATTGATTTCAGGTGGTACAAGGAGGATGGAGGCCTTCTTGATGCTATCAGGCAGGCAAAGCAGAATGGTGCAAAGGTAAAGGTTTTGCTTGATTCCAGGTATGCTTCAAAAGATGCTGTAGAAACTCTCAGGAAAGAGGGTGTGGAGGTTGAATTAATAGAGGGGCTCCATGGAAAAGCTGTGGTGGCTGATGAAAAACTTCTGATAACATCTGCAAACATGAATATGTACGGTTTAAAGCTGAACAGAGAAGTGGGGATAATTATTGACAACCCCGAGGCAGCTGACTTCATAGCTGGGGAGTTTGAAACCAGAACTGTATCGCCACTGGATATCTTGCTAACTCTTGCAGCATTTCTTGCTTCGGTTGCGGTTTTCAGGAAAATGAAGGATAAGTTTTAATTATCACCTATGCGAAAAATAAGTGAGGTGTCAGAATGGGGTTGATGCTTGCCATAAGAAAGAAATTGGGATTCATTTTGAAGCTATTCTTCAAGAAGGACAAGATGAGAATAGGTATTTACGGTCCTCCAAATGCTGGTAAAACAACACTTGCAAACAGAATTCTCAGAGACTGGACTGGAGATGTAATTGGCTCTCCCAGTGATATACCTCATGAAACGAGGAGAGCCAAGCTCAGGGAAGGGGTGAAGATAGAGGTGGACGGAAAGACTCTCACGATCGACATAGTTGATACTCCCGGTATTGCGACAAAGATTGATTTCCACGAATTTCTGAAGTATGGCCTTGATGAAGAGGAGGCTAAGAGAAGAGCCAAGGAAGCGACAGAGGGTGTTATTGAGGCGATAAAATGGCTTGACGACCTTGATGGAGTTCTGCTCGTGATGGATGCCACGGAAGACCCCTTCACTCAGGTGAATGTAACCATAGTGGGTAACATGGAGGCGAGGAAACTCCCGCTGCTGATAGTGGCGAACAAAATAGACCTTCCAAACGCATCTCCTGCAAGGATAAAGTCCGCATTTCCTCAGCATCCAGTTGTTCCAGTTTCAGCCTTGAAGGGCATCAATATAGACTCGCTTTACAAAGCGATGGCCGAGAGGTTCGGGTGATGGGTATGGAAGGAGTACAGATGCATCTGATATCAAGAGAAATGCTTGAAAGGATGGCTTCAATGGAGAAATTGAGAATGATTCTTGACAACGTTAAGGAAGGAAAGATTGTTGTTCTTGAAACCGGCCTCACTCCTGAGGAAGAGGCAAAGTTAATTGAAATGACAATGCTGGAAATAGACCATGAGAACTTCATAGGCATTGAGGTTGAGTCATATCCGGTTAAGGAGAGAAGCATGTTTTCAAAACTCTTCGGAAAGCCCAAAGGCAGACTCACCGTTATAGGACCCGCAAACAGACTCAAGACACTTGAAAAGCAAGCTGACGTGATTAAGGCTCTTGTGCAAATTTAGGGGTTTCCATGGCCCACAGATGCACCAAATGCGGGAAGCTTTACCCGACAGGCGATATGAGGTTACTCAACGGTTGTGAGTGTGGAAACAACAAGTTCCTCTATGTCCCTGATGAGAAGAAAACCGTGGAGCCAGAAAAAGTTGAGGAGGAGATAAGAAAAGAGTTTACAGAGATGGGAATAGAGACTGTGCGCATAATTTCTCCCGGAAAGTACGAGATTAACATAGAGAGGCTTTTGCAGGGTGAGGGAATCGTTATTGCCCTTCAGGAGGATGGCAGATACGTTATTCACCTCCCATCTCTGTTAAAAAAACGTAAATCCAGGAAGAGTTAATTTTAAATAATCTTTTGAGTAGAGAGTAGAAATGGAATTCGATTTAAATTTCTGGAAAAAAGTTGCAGATAAATCTCTTGCAGCTATATACATAACTGACGATACTGGAAAGGTTCTTTACGTCAACGATATCGTGGAAAAATTCACAAAATACTCCAAGGAGGAAATTTATGCAATGGACAGTATTTTCATGCTTGCTCACCCGGATGATCGTGAATATCTGAGAAAAGAATTCGAAAAGCTTGGAGAAGAGGGTAAATTTTACGAGTCGCGTTATATAACAAAAGATGGTAGAGTAAGATACGTATGGGGATTTAGCGCTAAATTCAGCTTTGCTGGTAAGAGTTACCTGATAGGGAACTGGATTGACGTCACAAAGGCAAAAGCGCTTGAGCAGGCTTTGAAAGAGAGTGAGGAATTTTACAGAACACTCGTTGAGGACTCTCTGACTCCTGTTTATCTCCTTCAGGATGAAGTGATGATTTACGTAAACAAGGCTTTTGAAGAGGCTACAGGATACAAAAGGGAAGAGATCTTGGGTAAAAATCCTTTTTTCCTCATTCATCCTGATGACAGGGATGTTGTTTACAGGAGATATGTCGAGAGAGAGAAGGGACTGAGAGAAGCAACAGAAACCTACAGCTGGAGGATAATAAGAAAGGACGGTGAGATTAGATGGGTTACGGTGAGGCCGGGAAGAGTTAACTACAGAGGAAACCCCGCGGTTGCTGCAACCGCCATTGACACAACAGAGATTCACAGACTAAATCTTGAACTCAAAAAGAGGGGAGATTACTTGGCCTTTGTGAACAAGATTATGAGACACGACATTGCAAATGCAATCACGGCAATAAGGGGC
>CAZZLE010000139.1:0-7907 GCA_964654595.1 uncultured archaeon
TAATGGAGTTATGCAGAAAGGAACTCTCGCCTTTCAAAGTTCCGAAAGATGTGATAATTTTAAAACCTGAAGAGTTACCAAAAACCCCTTCAGGCAAAATTATGAAAAGAGAGCTCCGTTTGATGTTTAAGGATCACTACAGAGGAAAGGAAAGGTGAGGCGGTTATGCTTCAATTCAACAAAAGCCTTTGTGAGAACTGCTATACCTACGATTGCCTAACTAAATGCCAATACATGGAAATCGATGTTGAAACTGCAAGCGAAGAAATTAAAAGGTTGATTAATGGCGAAGATTCTTTTGTGCTTCACAATTGTGTCACTTGCTATGCATGCGAGGAATATTGCAAAAAAGGAAATCATCCGTTCTATCTGATTACGGATCTGCAGGAAAAAAAGGGAATACTGCCCGCACCGAAGCCTATAGTGAAGCAGTGGATAAACTTGGCAATTCCGACAAAGAAAGATATTCCTCACTTCTACGGTGCAGAAGAGCCTGTTATTTCGCTTTGCCTTTTTCCAGAATACGTGAAAACTCTCCAAGGAAAGCTTTTTGAGGGTCTTTCTTTAGTTGTGGGAAGGTATTTCTTCTGCCAACTTGTATACCTTCATTTCGGCAAGCCCTCGTTGATTAGGGAGAGACTGCCAAAAATTATAGAGAATATAGCGAACCATGGGTTTAAAGAAGTAATCTTCTTCCACGACGAGTGTTATTCAACCTTCACTTCTTATGCAAATGCATACGGAATTGATGTGCCATTTAGGCCTATCCACTTTTTCGAATATCTCTACAACAGGCTCAAGGAGTTAAAGGGAGAAATAAGGCCGCTGAATGTAAAAATTGCCTATCAGAGAAACTGTTCAACGAGGTTAACGCCTGAAAAGGAGCATTATTTGGACAAAATTTTCGATTTGATTGGGGTTGAAAGGGTGGAGAGAAAATACGACAGAGAAAATGCTCTCTGCTGCGGAGGGATAATAAGAGCGTTGCAAAAGTACGACCTCTTCGTCGACGTGCAGAAGAGAAACGTTGAGGACATGATTAAGGCAAAAGCGGAATACTGTGTATTCAACTGCCCGGCATGCTATTCTTCTCTATCTGAAAGAGTAACAAAAGCTGGAATAAAACCCATTATGCTCCATGAGCTCTGCAAATTGGCCTTAAGCAAGGAAGGGTGATGTTATGAAAGAAGAAATCTACAAAGCCCTAATAGAGATCGTTGGTGAGGAGTTCGTTTCAAATAAAAAGGAGGAGCTCTACATATACTCCAGAGACTCCGGATTGTCCGACCCGAGCTTTCCCGATTTTGTAGTTATGCCCAAAACCGTTGAAGAAGTTCAGAAAATCGTTCAGCTAGCAAATAGGGAGAAGATACCAGTAGTTCCGGCTGGAGCTTCTTTGACACTTTCCGGGCTAACGATACCGCACAAGAGGGGTATAGTGCTCGATATGAGAAGAATGGACAGAATACTGGAACTGAACAGAAGGGGAAGGTATGTTGTCATCGAAGCCGGTGTTACGCAGGGGAAACTTCAGTCCTTTCTTGAGAAAAATTGTCCAGATCTATGCCACTCCCTGCCAGAAGCTCCCCCTTCAGCAACAGTTGTTGGAAACATCCTGATCCACGGACAGGGAAATTTGACGCAGTCTTATGGTTTCAACTCCTCAATGGTCACGGGACTCGAGGTTGTTTTGCCTACAGGCCAGATCTGCAGAATAGGTTCCTGCTCGCTCAGTCCTTACTGGTTCTCGATCGAGCCTTTGCCATATCTGGCCGGACTTTTTCTTGGCTGGTTTGGTACAACCGGGATTGTTACAAAGCTTGGCCTGAAGTTGTTTCCGAAGAAGAAGCTCAGAGATGTTGAGTTATTCGTTCTAGAAGATCCAAATCTCTTAGTTGAAGCTATCTACAGGATAACACACACAGAGATGGCCGAAGATGTAACGACGATAGCCCAACCATATCCGCTTATGTACCGAGGAACGATCATGATAGGAATTTACATCACCGGCGATACGGAAGAAGAGCTGGAATTCAAAAGGAGAATTATATGGGAAAGCTTGAGCGAACTGATAAAGGCGAAAGAAGGGGGATTTATGGCATTAATGCCGGAGATGAAGAAGGGATTGCTTGAGAAGCCAATGTCAGGCCTTACAAGAACTGCAGACATATTAAAAGGGGGAGGATTTGTATACTGTGGGGCAATAATCCCTGTCGAGAAGTTTCCAGATGCGCTCCGAAAACTCGTTGAAATCGCTGAAAAAAACGATACAACCTACGCCCACAGCGGCAGAGTTATTGGCAGAGGTCATTGTATGATGTTCGCTTTTGCGTTTCCATTCAATCGTAACGATTCTGAAAGCATAAAAAAGGCAAAAAAGGCCCTTCGCGAGTCCTATGCCGCCACCCTCGAGATTGGAGGAGTTCCATGGAAGCCGGGAGTGGAAGAGCAGGACATGATTTTGGAGAAAATGGACAGAGGCACAGTTGAGCTTATGGGAAGAATTAGGGGGCTGTTGGACCCGAATGGGATTATGAATCCTGGAAACTGGGAGGTAAGGCTATGATGCTCGAGCTGCACAGATGTTTTAGATGTGGCTGGTGCAAGTATCCAAGCGGATTCGAAGATTACAATTGTCCCTCGTATGCAAGATTCAGGTTCGAAAGCTATTCTCCTGGAGGAAGGCTTTGGTTAATGAGGGGATGGCTTAATGGAGAATTGGACTGGTCAGATCGTCTTTCTCAGATCATCTTTTCCTGTGTTGCCTGTAAGAACTGTGTTGAGAACTGTAGAATGGACTTCAGAGAAGAAATTTTAGATTGGATCATTTCTGCAAGGAGTAAAGCAGTAGAGAGGGGTCTAGTACCACCAAAGGTTAGGGACTTTCTGGAAAATTTGATGAAGTACGGAAATCCTTGGGGATTGCCCAAGAGCAAACAGGCATCTTGGCTCGGCGAAATGGAAAGATTTAGCGGTCAGGACTTTCTTGTTTACCTCGGTTGTGAATGCAGATATGAAGAGAGGGGCACCGAAATGGCATGGAATGTCATCGAGATACTGAAAAAGGCTGGCATATCGTTTGGTGTCCTTGATGATGAGAGCTGTGACGGAAACGAGGTTTTGATGCTCGGGGAACGCGGACTTTTTGAGGAATTAGCGTCAAAGAATCTCCAAAAATTCAGAGAGCTCGGGGTTAAGAGGATCGTAACAATTTCTCCGCACGCCTATAATGCGATGAAGAAGTATGCAGGAATAAAATTTGAAATCATGCATTTTACGCAGCTTTTGCTTGATCTCATCAGAAAAGGTAAGCTATCGCTTTCCAAGCTGGATTCAACTGTCACGTATCATGATCCATGTTTCCTAGGAAGACACAATCGGATATACGAGGATCCTAGAAAGATTCTAAGGGCAGTTCCGGGATTGAAGCTAGTAGAGATGAGAAGGAACAGAGAGAACGCCTTCTGCTGCGGTGGAGGGAGCGGGAATTTTGTCTTTGACTTCCTTAGCGGTTCAGACAGTCCGGCAAGACTCAGGATTAGGGAGGCTTTGGATACGAATGCAGAAATTCTAGCGGTTGCGTGTCCAATATGCAAGGCGATGCTTGAAGATGCCACGAAAACAGAAGGTTTGGAGGGAAAAATAGAGGTTAGAGACATTGCTGAGATAGTTTTAAGTTCCGCAAAATAAAGGTTCTTTATTTTTGTATTTCTTTTTTTTAGAATCTCTACAATCGAATAAAGCTGTGAAAGGCTCTCTTGAATATTTTTGCTCTCACGAGCTCGCCTTTTTCGGAAGCTTCACCATCTTCTCCGCAGACTGCGTAACCGGTCATATCCCCATCCTAATATGAGCAGGTTCAGGGAATATATTTCTCTCAATCCAGCCATTAGGAATTTTCTGAGAAATCTCCCAAAGGTAATGTCGGCAAATTTGCTTAGCCTAGTTACATTCTTCATAGTAAGCCTAGCAACACCACTTTCTCCTAAAGAAAGTCTTGAACTCTTTTTTTGAAGAATTTCAAATGCCAGAAACAAAGTAAACAAACAATTTTTTATAAAACACTAAATTCCCAGTTCTGAGTCTGAAAATAGAGAAAACAGGAGCTTCTTAATTCATTTTCCTTAGATTTTAGCTCACCAGAAAAATATTAAATATTTTTAAATATATAAGTATACAAGAAGTTTGACACTTACTTTTTTCTCCTCTCAAGCTCCCGCAGAACTCTCCTTAGAATCTTCCCCGAAGGTGTTCTTGGAATCTCTTCAACGAATTCAACCTCTCTGACCCTTTTGTATCCGGAAATTCTCTCCCTGCACCACTCCACTATCTCTTCAGCGGTTATTTTGTTCCTGTATTCGGGTTTGAGAACTATGAACGCTTTAGGTATTTCTCCAGCTTCCGGATCGGGCTTTCCGATTACGGCAACGTCCCTAACTGCCTCATGTTTCAGCAGAAGAGCTTCGAGTTCAAAAGGTGCTATAGTGTAGCCCTTATACTTTATGACTTCCTTCAACCTATCCTGAAACACAAAAAACCCCTCTGAATCGATGTAACCCAGATCTCCCGTCCTGAAGTATTTCAATCCCGTCTTTGGATCTATCCACCAAGCAGTTCGATCTTCTTCAGGCCTCTTCCAATAACCCTTGAAAATGTTTGGCCCCCTAAGAACCGCTTCACCCATAACATTTGGTTCCGTTATCTCCCTTCCGGTTTCGGGATCTATTAATTTGAGATCAACATCTGGAAGCGGTATACCTTGTGTGTAGCTCTTATCGAGCCTCAACGGCGGATTTGTTGTACACATCGGACTTGCTTCTGTCATTCCCCAAACCTGATTGTGGGCAACTCTTGGATTGTTGCATTTCTCAGCTGCGATTTTCTTGAATCTCTCAATCATAGCGGGGGCTACAGGCCAAGCTCCAGTTGCAAAAACTTTCAGGTTCTTCCAGTTGTATTGTCTGGTTTTGGGATCTTCTAGGTAATACACAAGTGCGTTAAACGCCGGAGGAACTGCCCATGAGAACGTTGCACCGTACTTTTCTATGTTCTCCGCCATCAAAGCCGGATCAAAGCGGCCCATTAAGACATAAGTAGCTCCGGACATCATTGCTATATTGAACAAACCGAATTCGGCTGAATGGAAGATGGGCATAGATCCCAGAATTGTATCCCTATGGCTTAACAATGCTCCGACCATCAGCTGAATTGCATTTGACAGAAGATTGTAATGCGTTAACATAACTCCTTTTGGCATTCCAGTCGTTCCTCCAGTATAAAGTATCGCCGCCAAGTCTTCTTTTGGTTCAATTTCGATTTTCTTTCGATAAGTATTTCCTTGAAGAACGAGAGTTTTGAAATCCGGATTCTCTCCTAATTTTGCTCCAACAGTAATTATCTTCTTTAATTTAGGCAGCTCATCCCTAATTTTCTCTAACAGAGGATAAAGCATAGAATGAATTATGATACACTCGGCCTCCGAATCCTCAAGAACGAATTTAAGCTCATCAGCTTTGTACATGGGATTTATTGGAATGAAAACTGCCCCTAAACTCCAAAGAGCATAAATTGCCACGCAGAAATCGGGAGAATTGGGAAGCATGCATGCAACGTGCTGCCCCTTCTTTATTCCCAGCGATTCCAGGGAATTCGCAAGCTTGAGAAAATTATCCTCAAATTCCCTATACGTCATAGAATCGGGTAAATCACTTGGGAATTTTGGTTCAGCATAGATTATTGCAGTCTTTTCCGGAATTCTGCTGCAAGTATTCAAGATAGCCTTCGCAAGACTCAGCTCCGGATAATAGAGGGAGGGAAAACCGTAGATGAACCCGCCACTCACCATATTCTCATATTAAAAATTATACATATAAATCTTTCCCAATCGAAATCTATAAATTTTATTTGAGATAGATCGAATATGGTAGTCGTGCATCCGAAGCAGGTAATAGACAAATACGTTTCTGAGGGCTGGTGGGACAACGTTACCCTCATCGAGCGTTTTAAAAGAAACGTCAGAAGGGTGCCAAATAGAATTGCCGTAGTGGATCCTCCGAATAAAAAAGATCTCGTCGGCTACGAACCTGAGAGGCTGACTTACAAGGAGCTCGCTGAGAGGGTTGACAGAGCAGCCTCCTTTTTGTTGGACAGAAAAATATTCAAAGACGCATGCATTGCGGTTCAGTTGCCCAACACTATTGAGCTGATAATCGCATATCTGGCCACATGGAGGGTTGCAGCATTCATTTCACCCCTTCCAATGCAGTGGAGGGAGCATGAACTGAGGAGTGTTTTCAGAATACTTATGCCAAGATCTTTCATTGTTGCCGAAACTTTTAAGGGCTTTGATCATCTGGAAATGGCAAAAGGGCTCCAAAGAGAATTTCAGAGCATAGAACATGTGATAGGCTTTTCGGAGTGGTATAGGGTATGCACAGAGTACGAAATACGCAGCGATCTTGATGAGGCAACATCTATACTTGATGCAAATGACATCGCAGTGGTACAATGGACTTCCGGGACGGAAGCTGAACCCAAGGCATGCCCGATGACCCACAACAACTGGGGCTTTCTGAGATTTCTCTACAGTGAAAACTTTGGTGGAATCCTCAAAGATGGCGATGTCGTGATGAATCCGGCTCCAATTGTCAACATGACGGGTATCGGTGTTGGCTTTATTCCATGGATCTTCTGTGCGGGAACCTTTGTGCTGCATCACCCCTTCGATCCTTTCATTTTCATGAAACAGCTCGTTGAGGAGAAGGTTAATTTTACTCTCGCTGTTCCAGCTGTCGTAGTTGCAATGCTAAAGCATCCTGCCTCAGAAATGTTAGACCTCAGCAACCTGAGATATTTTGCCCAAGGGGCCGCTGCTCCGCCTCCATGGACTTTCGTTGAGCTAAAGCGCAGGGGAGTCGAGCCGATGAACATATGGGGGCAAAATGAGGGTACAGGTCTTTTCTCGTTCGAAAAAACAGTTCCAGATTTGGAAGCTAGGGCCAGATACTTCCCGTGGCCACATGGAGGTATAAAATGGGAAATAGTGTTCTTCAATGCAATAGAAACAAAAATAGTGGATCATGAAAATAGAGAGCTGACAAAGCCCGGTGAAATCGGGGAGTTATGCTACAGAAGCCCGCTAACGATACCCTGCTATTATCGCCAGCCGGAACTAACAAAGAAGGCTTTTGATGAGGATGGATTCTTCCATACAGGCGATCTCTTCCAGATCATAAACGATCGCCTGATAGCGTTCTTTGACAGAAAGAAGGACATAATTGTCCGGGGAGGATTCAACATAAGCTCTGCCGAGGTTGAAGACATACTGAAGAAGCATCCAAAAATATTGGATGCAGCAGTTGTTGGATACCCCGATGAAAGGCTCGGAGAGAAGGTTTGCGCCTTTGTTGTTTTAAGGCCTAACGAGTCGCTGACACTCGATGAGATCAGGGATTTCATGAGAGATTCGCAGGTTGCCGTTTACAAGTGGCCGGAAAAAATAGTTGTTGTAGAACAGATACCCAGAAACCCGGTCGGAAAGGTGCTGAAAAGTGTGCTAAGAGATGAGCTAAGGAAGCTCGAATCATGAAATTTCTTTGGTTTTCTTATTTTTGACTGAAAACCGAATTTCCTAAAGATAAGAACAGAAAAAAGAGGCGCAGATTTTCAGGAACTTTTCCGGCGGAAAAGAAAGAATTAAATTCTTTTCCCTTCCCACCTTTCTGCTATTATCTACTCTTGCTTTTCATGTCTACATTAGTTTCTACTGCAGTTAGCTTCAGGATACGGTGAAAATTGTGAAAAAATGGTGAATGGCATGGTGAAAATGGAAACCTACCTGTTACACGCTTAGTTTACAATTTTTGCACAGGAAATAATAAAAATAGCGGGCTTTCTCGGGCTTTTTC
>CAZZLE010000140.1:0-2592 GCA_964654595.1 uncultured archaeon
CAGGGCTTAAAATTGAAAAGGCGTTTTGCAGAAGATTTCGTTATGGAGAGTTTTGTGTCAGAGTAAGGGAGAGGGGGGGTGGGGGGGTGGGAAGCAAAAATTAAGGCGATGTTTTCTTTCCTTTATTTTCCGCACTTGCCGTGCTTGATAAAGCGAAGGCTGTGGTACCGTACATGGGTTACGCGAGGCAGGATAAGGCGTTTCAGGAAGGGGAGGCGGTAAGCATAAAAATACTGGCGGAGATTCTGGAAAGCAAGGCAGAGGAAGTAGTAACAGTTAACATTCACAGCATGGATGCTGCATCGTACTTCAAGAATCTCAAAAACCTTGATGCAATGCCTTTAATCGGGAAATACTTTGCAAATAAAGATGTGATTATGATTTCTCCCGACAAGGGGTCGCTGGAGAGGGTGAAGGTAGCCGCCAAAAATGCTGGCTGTGAGTGGGATTACATGGAGAAGAGGAGAATAGATGCAACGACAGTGGAGATCACACCAAAGAGCATCGATGTTGATGGCAGAGATGTTGTGATCGTTGATGATATAATCTCCACCGGAGGAACGGTGGAGGAAGCCACAAAAATTCTTTACAGTCTGGGTGCAAGGAGTGTTACCGCTGCATGCGTTCACGCGGTTCTTGCAGATAACGCAGCTATTAGGCTCTTCAATGCCGGAATAAAGGACATCATCGCTACCGACACGATAGAGTGTGCCTTCAGCAGAATAAGCGTTGCTGAGCTTATTGCAGACAGCATATGAAAGACTTTTATGCATACCTGAATCTGGAATGAAGATGAAGAGAAGGGTCGTGGCCACAGGAACATTTGACATAATTCATCCAGGACACGTGACTTTCCTGAGAGAAGCGAAGAAGCTTGGAGACGAGCTTATCGTTATAGTTGCCCGAGAGAAGAACGTCAGACACAAGCCAAAGCCTGTTGTACCGGAAGAACAGCGCAGGATGGTGGTAGAGGCAATAAAATACGTTGATAAGGCAATTCTTGGCGATGAGGAGGATATTTTCAGGCCAATAATGGAGCTGAAACCTGATGTCATAGTTCTGGGCCACGACCAGCATTTCAACGAGGAGTGGCTCAGAGAGGAACTAAAAAAGAGAAATCTGGAATGTGAGGTTGTTAGAATTAAAGTTAAGGAAGATTGCCCGCTGTGCAGTTCTCACAAGATAATTGAGCGGATTTTGGAGAAGTATGGAGGGAGATAATGTTGTTGATGATTCCCGGTCCGGTTCAGCTGCATGAAAGAATAATCAGAGCTATGGCGAGACAGATGATCGGACATCGAACTGCAGAGTTCAGTGCGGTGATGGAGTACTGTGTTGAAAAGCTCAGGGAAGTTTTCGGGACAGGCGGAGATGTTTTTATCATTTCAGGATCTGGAACGGCAGGAATGGAGGCTGCAATAGCCTCTTTCAGCAAGGTAAAAAAGATTGCGACGCTCGAGAACGGAAAGTTTGGTGAGAGGCTTGGTGAGATAGCAGAACGTTACACACAGGTTGAGAGAGTCAGGGTGCCATGGGGAGAGTCTTTTGAGCTCGATTCGGTTAGGGAGGCACTGGATAAGGGCTGCGAGGCAGTTGCATTTGTCCACAATGAAACATCAACCGGAATTCTGAATCCCGCAAGGGAAATCGCCAGAATTGCAAAGGAATACGATGCGCTCGTAATCATGGATGCAATAACATCTGCAGGCGGTGATTATGTCAGGATGGATGAATGGGGTGTTGATGTTGCCGTTGTTGGAAGCCAGAAATGCCTTGGAGCACCACCCGGGCTGGCTGCAGTAGCTGTGAGCGACAGAGCCTGGGAGTACTACAACGAGAAATGTCCCTACTATTTAGACCTTTCAGCCTACAGAAAGAAGCTTAAGGAAATGCAAACTCCCTATACTCCCGCAGTTCCACTCTTCTTTGCTCTGGCTGAAGCTTTGAAGATAATTGAGGAGGAGGGGCTGGAGAACAGAATTAACAGGCACAGAATTCTGAGTGCTGCGGTTAGAAAGTGGGCTGTAGAAGCGGGACTGGAGCTTTTCCCCAATCTTAACAAGTATTCGAGTTACTCAAACACGGTAACTGCAATAAAGATGCCTGAAGGTATCACCGATTCAGAACTCAGAGGAGCGTTGAGAAAGGAATACGGAATACTTGTAAGCGGAGGACAGGGGGAGCTCAAGGGCAGGATTTTCAGAATCGGGACTATGGGTAACACCGGAAAGCTTGAAACCGTCTCAACTCTTGCAGCGCTTGAAGACATTCTGATGAGGAAGAAAATTATAAAACCGGCATTGCATTACGCTCAGATTCTCCTGAGGGATTTGCAATGAAGATTGGAATAGCGGACACAACCTTTTCAAGGGTAAACATGGGAAAGATTGCCATAGATGAGCTCAGGAAGATAAGCAGCATCCCATACGAGCGCTACACCGTTCCGGGCATCAAGGATTTACCCGTTGCGGCAAAAAAGCTGCTGGAGGAAAGGGGATGTGACATAGTCATAACTCTTGGCTGGGTTGGTGGGACGCAGAAAGACATGCTCAGCTACATCGTCCTGAGCATGGGGCTGGTTATGGTTCAGCT
>CAZZLE010000141.1:0-3976 GCA_964654595.1 uncultured archaeon
TCGTGCTTGTTGACCTGACAAAACCCTTCATGCAGCCAGAACACAGCCTCGTTGCAAATCTCGTTTATTCAGCTTCATCCGGATGTGTGGACACCGTGATAGTTAAAGGAGAAATTGTTGTGGAGAACGGAAAGTTCGTAAGGGAGGATGAGCACAAAATACTGGAAAAAGCAGGCAGGGTTGCGGAGAAGCTCAAAGGTTCAGAAGAACAGTCCAGCTGATGTACCAGCTTGAGAAGGTCAGGAAGGATATTCCGGCCCAGTCCTTGCCCTCAAGCTTCACTCCCATTTTTGGAAGTATGAACTTCTGAATGTAAATCAGAAACACCAGAATTATTATCCCGAAAGCGTCTCTCTGTCTGAACTCACCCGTAGCGAGGAAAGACAGCAATCCTGCGATGATGCCGCATACTATGGGTGTAAGGGTTTTCTTCATTTCCCTTGCCAGACTGTACTCTTCCTGCTTTTTCACCAGCTCTTTATTTTCCTGAGGTTTCTTTTTCTCTTTTCCCTTTTTTGCCACGTTCTCACCTGAATGAGGGTCTGAGGGATAGCAGCCTTGGTAGGGGGAGGGGCATAAATGGTTTGCCCTCGCACTCGGCCTTTATTCTTGCAGTAAGATCTTCAACACTCATTTCGACCCTCTTATGCTCATTCTGCGTTGATTCAGCCCTGACAGTTACTGAAAGCTTTCCGCTCTCGACCTCCTTATCTCCAACCACTGCTATGTAGGGAACCCACTCTGTCTGAGCATCCCTCACTTTCTTGCTTAGTGTCTCGTTTCTGTCATCAACGTCAACCCTTATTCCGTTTCTGCCCATCTCATCGGCAATTTTGATTGCAGCATCAAGAAACTTCTCGCTTACGGGAATAATCCTGACCTGAGTCGGGCTGAGCCAGACAGGTAGCATTGGCAGTTTCCCCTCGTCAAGCATGTACTTTGCCTTCTCAAGCAATGCATACATCACCCTCTCCACCGCCCCGCTGACGGAGCAGTGCAGAATGTAGGGATACTTCTCATTTCCGTCTGAATCAACGTAGGTTATTCCATACCTTTCTGCATTCTCAACGTCAATCTGGACGGTTGAGAGAGCAGAGGCCTTGTCAAGCGCGTCAACAAAGTTGAACTCAAACTTGAGGACGAAATAGAAGAAGCGGTGGTCCCACATCTCTATCAGAATTGGCTTTTTCAGCACATCAACAAGACTGTGCACGAACTCTCTGTTTTCCTCATAGAAATCCCTTGTCACCCTCACTGCCACCTCGTAATCATCAGGCTCCAGACCAATTTCCCTCAGAACCTCAACAGAAAGTCTGTACTGGTTGAAGAATTCTTCCTTCGCCTGTTCCATGTCCTTTGCTACGGTGTGCATGTCAGGCATCGTGAATGCTCTCAGCCTCCTCAAACCCACAAGTTCTCCTCTCTGCTCCTTTCTGAAGGAGTAGCGTGTCAGCTCGTAAATTTTTAGCGGCAGATACCTGTAAGTTAAAGTCGAGTTTGAGAGCATCAAGAACTGTCCGAAACATGCGGCAAATCGCAGAAAGAACTCTCTCTTATCACCCTTTATTATGTACTGCCTCGCTGGAAAGCGTTCAAGGTATCTTCTTAACGTTGGGTGGTTTCTGTCATACATTATTGGTGTCTCAACCTCCATTGCTCCGTATTCGATGCACTTTCTCGTTATGAACTGTTCAAGTAGCGTTTTGATCAGCCTGCCCTTTGGATAGTATCTGATATGGCCGGAATCACCTGCAGATTCGTAATCAGCAATCTCTAATCTCCTCATGTATTCAACGTGAGGAGGGATAACATCAACAGCCCTTCTTTTGGCTATCTCGTAGTTCACGAACTTCCTGAGCTTTTCATAACCTGTGAAATCAAACTTTTCAACCTCAACCAGCTCTTTTTCAGGAGTGAGGATGTACCAGTAACTTACGACCTTTTCCTCCTCCTTAAGAGCCTGAGTTACCTCAGCCTCAGCTTCGCCACCGATTTCCCTCGAAAGCTCGCTGAGCGGATGCCCCTTGCAAGAAATCTTGAAAGCCTTATACCATCCAAAGGGTGAGCGGTGAACTTCAAAATCCGATAGTTCAACTTCAAGCCTCTTCAAAAGTCTAACGGCAGTATCTGCATCTGCCAGGTTTGAGGAAAGATGAGCGTAGGGGTAGATCATTATCCTACTCGCATTGACTTTCTCTGCAACCTCCCTGATCGCTTCTGCGGCTCTCCTCACAACATCCTCATTATCTCCCCTCTCAACTGATGTGAAGGCGACAAGAACCTCCTCAACCCTTTCTCCCTTTCCATCAAAAGGTTCAGCAAGCTTTGTCTTCTTCTTGACCTCATATTCCATGTAATCAGCATGGATGAGCAGGAGTTTCATGTTTCAGGCATCGTGAAGAGAAAAATAAAGTTTTCTCAAACCTGTGAAAAGCGATTTTCGATAACCCAAAAAGAAAAAATTTTTATAATCTCTAAAAAAAGCATAATTAAGGTGATGGGCATGATATGGTTGCAAGCTCTGGTTTATTTCTCGTTTACGGTATTCGTACTTGCAGTACTGGCAAAGGTGGTAAAATACGCAACAATGCCGATACATCTGAGGTGGGAACTTTACCCGGTGCCGCATGAAAAGGGCAGGGCAGAACATGGTGGAAGTTACTATGAAGAACCTGAGTGGTGGAAGAAGCCAAGAGAAACCACCCTTCTGGGAGAATTAAAAGAAATGCTAATGGAAATGCTGTTCATAAAGAGGGTTTTTGAGTATAAAAGACCCCTCTGGTGGTTCACTTACCCCTTCCATACAGGAATTTACCTCATACTGGCATGGTTCGTTCTGGTTTTCATCGGTGCTGTTTTTGAAATTGCAGGATTTCCGATTTCTGCAGCATCACTCCAGCAGCTTGGATTTCTCTCATGGCTCCCTCCGTTAATATACTATCTCACATGGATAGTTGGCGTTCTGGCTATGGCGCTTATGCTGATCTTTGGTATTGGTCTGCTTTTGAGAAGACTGACCGATGAGGGAATGAGGAGCTACAGCTCGCCAGTCGATTACTTCAACCTGCTCTTCATCATAGCTGTAGTAGCCACGGGAATTGCAGCATGGCAGTATGACAGTGATTTTACCCTTGCGAGGGCTTTCATGAAGTCTCTGGTAACGTTTTCGCCACTCCCATCAGTAAGCAGCACAACAGTACTCCACGTAACTCTGCTCTCGCTCCTTTTCCTCTACCTGCCATTCACGAAGATGACGCACTTCTTTGCCAAATACTTCACCTATCACAAGATTCTCTGGGAGGACACGCCCAATTTAAAGGGTAGTGAGGTTGAGGAAGAAGTTAAGAAGGTGCTGATGTACAGAGTTGGCTGGAGTGCACCGCATGTGAAGCCTGGACTGACCTGGGCGGAGGAGGCATCAAAGGTGGGTCTGAATGAAATAAAAGTCTGGAAAAGGGAGGAGTAAGGGGTGGTATAATGGTAAAGGAGAAGGTTAGGATAGAGGATATCTCAAAACCCGTGGAACAGCTTGTTAAGATTACGCTTGATGATCTCATGCCTCTCCCACCACCCTATGATAAGCCGGGAGAGGAGCCTGAAGTTACAGAACCGAATCCTGACTGGAAAAATAAGTATGTAACGGAGTTGGATGGTTACATAGCTATTGATCTACCATGGAAGCCCAAAACAAAAGAAGAGGAGGAAGAACTCGTTAAAAAATTCCTCAGCGGATTGCAAAAGCTCTTAGACAAGGAGAACAACTGGACTTTCCTCCAGCCCCTGATGCTGTCCTTAGAATACTGCGCCCGCTGTCAGACCTGCAGCGAAGCCTGTCCGATTTATGTTTCTTCTGGCAGGAAAGAAGTCTATCGCCCTACATACAGAGCAGAGGTGCTCAGAAGGATAATTAAAAAGTATCTCACGCCAGGAGGAAACATAAAAGCAAAGTTCATGGGTGATGTAGAACTAAATGCGA
>CAZZLE010000142.1:0-5073 GCA_964654595.1 uncultured archaeon
TGGCAGTTATTGTGGGTGCTGCAAGAACTCCTGTGGGCAGATTTGGTGGCAGTTTGAAGGATTTGGCGGCTTATGAACTTGGAAGCATTGCAATTAGAGGATTGCTGAAAAAACTTGGAATTGCTCCAAAGCCCGTTCCAGAATCAATCGAGTTTTATCCTGAAAAACTGGAGAAGGGC
This sequence comes from uncultured archaeon, assembly GCA_964654595.1. Taxonomy (GTDB): domain Archaea; phylum Halobacteriota; class Archaeoglobi; order Archaeoglobales; family Archaeoglobaceae; genus Archaeoglobus. The sequence continues at coordinate 180 of CAZZLE010000142.1, forward strand.
AGGATTGAACTTGAATCCGCATACAACTACGACGGAGTTGAGCTGGAAATAGACGAGGTTGTTATGGGGAACGTTCTGCAGGCTGCGCAGGGGCAGAATCCAGCGAGGCAGGCTGCAATTCTTGCAGGAATTCCGAAGGAGATTCCGGCTTACACCGTCAACAAGGTCTGTGCAAGCGGTCTTAAGGCGATAGCTTTAGCGTATCATTCGATAATGGCTGGAGATGCCAAGGCCGTTATTGCAGGTGGAATGGAAAGCATGAGCAACGCTCCGTATGCCCTTCCAAAGGCAAGGTGGGGTTACAGGATGTCGGTTACAGCAATAGATGAGCTTCTCGACCTGATGGTTTACGATGGTCTGTGGGAGAAGTTCTACGGCTACCACATGGGAATAACGGCTGAAAACATAGCTGAAAGATATGGCATAAGCAGAGAGGAGCAGGATCAGCTGGCTTACGAGAGTCACATGAGAGCTGTGAGGGCAATAGATGCTGGAAAGTTTGCCCAGGAGATTGTTCCGGTAGAAATCAAGCAGAAAACGGGGACAGTTAAAGTGGACACCGATGAACACCCGCGCAGAGATACAAGCATTGAGAAGCTCGCAAAACTTCCTCCAGTCTTCAAGAAAGGTGGGACTGTAACTGCAGGAAACGCAAGCGGAGTCAATGACGGTGCGGCAGCGGTTCTGGTTATGGATGAGAATTACGCAAAAGAAGCTGGCCTGGAGCCGAAGGTGAGGATAAGGGCAGTAGCTTCAGCTGGCATTGACCCGGCATACATGGGGCTTGGACCAATTCCCGCCATAAGGAAAGTCCTGAAGAAGGCCAAGCTTGAGATTAAGGACATAGGGCTGATTGAGCTCAACGAAGCTTTTGCAGCTCAGGCTCTGGCCTGCATAAAGGAGCTGAAGCTTGATCTGGACAAAGTGAATGTCAACGGAAGCGGAATCTCGCTGGGTCACCCAATTGGCTGCACGGGAGCGAGGATAACAACAACGCTGATTTACGAAATGGAGAGGAGAGGAGTTGACTACGGTCTCGCATCGCTCTGCATTGGGGGAGGACAGGGGATGGCAATGGTTGTGGAGAGGGTTTAACTTCTTTTTCCAATTTAATCAAAAAATATAAGTAATGAAAAACTCATTTTCACTATGAGCGTCAGGTTCGGAATGCTTCTTTCAGCACCAATGCCAGCGCTCGAAAAGGTTATCAAGATTGCCCAGCAGGCAGAGGAAAGTGGAATGTTCTCTCTGACTGTCCCGGATCACACCCTGATGGTTCCTCCGGGCTTTACACCAAACGCTCTTTCACTTCTTTCAGCCCTTGCCGTTAAAACATCAAAAGCTGTTATTGGAACCGGTGTTACGGATGTTGTTCGCTATCATCCTTCCGTTCTGGCCCAGATCATGGCAACCATAGACCACCTCTCTGTTGGAAGAACCTTTCTCGGACTTGGAGCGGGAGAGGCGATGAACATTAAGCCGTTTGGAATAGAGTGGAGAACGCCATACACAACGCTGAAAGAGGGGATAGAGATCATAAAAAGGCTCTGGACAGGGGAGAGGTTCAGCTATGAAGGTAAAAGGTTCAAGCTCAGGGACGCTTTTCTTCAGATAAAACCACTTCAGAAGACAATTCCAGTCTACCTCGGAGCAAATGGGCCTAAAACAAGAGAGCTGGCAGGAGAGATGTGTGAAGGATGGATGCCAATCGTCGAAACACCAGAAACTTACAGGAAAAATCTAAGAGATGTTGAACGTGGCTGTGAAAAGGCTGGAAGAAAAATCGAAGAGATAGATAAAGCCCTTCAGATATACACTGCAGTAGATCCATCATTTGAGAAAGCAATGGAAAGAGCAAAGCAGTACAGCGGTGCAATCGTTTCGGCAGTGGAGAAAGCGGAACAAGCTGGATACAGCATCGAATTGCCTGAAGGCATCTCCAAAAAGTTCTACTTCGAACAGCTCCTTCTTAACGATTCGATGCTCATGGAGTTCGTAAAGCTGTCATCCCTTGTTACTGAGGAGATGGTAAGGGATTTCTTCATAGTCGGAACACCTGAGGATTGCGAAGAGAAAATAGAGGAGTTTGTAAAGGCCGGTGTCAGGCATTTCATGCTCATAAATGTTGGCCCAGATCCAAAGTATGTTCTGAAAATTTATGCGGAGAGAATCATCCCTGCATTTTCCAGTGAGATAAAATGATATACTTCTTAGGATGACTGAAGTTTAATGCTGTGGGTTGAGAAGTACAGGCCGAAGACAATCGAAGAAGTCGTTGCAGATAAAGAAATAATCTCAGGCGTCATCAAATGGGCTAAAAACTGGAGGAGGGGGAGCAAACCTCTTCTTTTAGCCGGCCCTCCCGGTGTGGGAAAGACCTCTCTCGCTCTTGCTCTTGCAAATACAATGGGATGGGAGGTCGTTGAGCTCAATGCCAGCGACCAGAGAAGCTGGAATGTAATTGAAAGAATTGTTGGGGAGGGTGCATTTAACGAAACAATAAGCGACGAAGGTGAGTTTCTTTCTTCACGAACGGGAAGGCTGAAGCTGATAATCCTCGATGAGGTTGACAATATTCACAAGAAGGAGGATTCTGGAGGGGAGGCAGCACTCATAAGGTTGATTAGAAGAAAGCCAGCTCAGCCGTTAATTTTGATTGCCAACGACCCTTACAAGCTCTCTCCTGATCTGAGAAATCTATGCGAGATGATTAATTTCAAAAGGCTCACAAAACATCAGGTAGAAAGAGTTCTCGAGAGAATTGCCCTGAAAGAAGGTATCAAAGTCGACAAGAAAGTTCTTCTCCAGATTGCCGAAAATGCTGGTGGTGATTTAAGAGCAGCGATCAACGACTTTCAGGCTCTTGCAGAGGGGAGGGAGGAGTTAAATCCTGAAGACGTTTTTCTGACGAAAAGAACACAGGAAAAAGATATTTTTAAAGTAATGCAGATGATTTTCAAGACAAATAATCCTGCTGTTTACAGCGAGGCAATGCTTCTGGACGAGTCTCCGGAGGATGTCATACACTGGGTGGAGGAGAACCTCCCCCTGGAGTATTCAGGAATCGAACTCCTCAATGCTTATGAATCTCTCTCAAGAGCAGACATTTTTCTTGGTAGAGTTAGCAGAAGGCAGTACTACAGACTGTGGAAGTATGCAAGCTATCTCATGACTGCTGGAGTTCAGCAAGCTAAGGAAAGTCCGAAAAAAGGTTTCACAAAGTACAGAAGACCCACCGTATGGCAGATGCTTTTCCAGCTGAAAAGCAAGAGAGAGATGACGAGAAAAATTCTTGAAAAGATTGGAAAGTACAGCCACCTGTCGAAAAGAAAAGCCCAAACCGAGATGCTTCCCACAATAAAACTACTTTTGAAAGAGCTTGATGTAAAGAGTGCTGCAACAATAGCCGCTTTTTATGAATTCACCAAAGAAGAACTTGAATTCCTTGCTGGAGAGAGAGGAGCAGAAATTTGGAAATACGTCGAGGAACACGGATTGCACAGGATTGAAGACGAAACATTCCTTGAGAGTTTCCTTAAAGCTGAAAAGACTTCAGAGAAAATTCATGAGATGGTTGAGGAAAAAGAAGAGGAAGAGGAGGAGAAAGAGGAGGAGAAAAAAGATTTAAGGGCGAAAAAGAGAGCCGGAAAAAATTTAACTCTTGATTCATTCTTTTCCTGAATGATGCGCAAGGTTATTGCTGCAGCATTCAAAAGCAAGGGGAAAAAGAAGATGAAGAGGAGCGAGCTGATCTACACCATGAGCTTTGATTTAAACTGGTTCACCCATGAGGGGAGCAAAAAAGTTGTGGAAGAGGCCGAGAGAGAGGGTTTGCTTGCAGGTGAGGATGAACTCCAGCCAACGTTTGATATTGATGATGTAGACATCACCAACTTTAAACCTGATCTCTCAGAACTCCTTTCAAGGTCTGTAACGGACAGAATAATTGAGGAAATTGCGGTAAAGTTAAAGAAGGAAAGCAGAGAAGTTTTTTCGATTATAAACAGGAAACAGGAGGAACTTGGGGGTATGGTAAGCTTTCCGGTTGCAGCACTAATTGTTGCCAGAGAAGCTGGAATTAACATTTCAAGGTACATAGAAGAGGTTGAGAAAGAAGTTTTTCAGTAAAATGAGGATAGAAGAAGACGTGCTTTTCATCGGCAAAAAAGCTGTTATTGCTGATGTCCATCTTGGATTGGTTAGGCACTATGATGGCGAGTTGATTGAAAAAGCGCTCAGCGTGGCTGAGAAGGTTGAAATGTTGATTGTTGCGGGTGATTTGAGGCATCTCGGAAAGAGAGGCCAGCATGAGAGGTTTATACGCGAAGTTGGCGAGATCACAGAACTCATTTTGGTCAGAGGAAACCACGACATTGGTCTGGAATGTGAAAAAGGCATCAGAATCGGAAAGTACGGAATTTTCCACGGACATGCTGTGCCTGATGATGAAATTCTGAATGCCAAATTTCTTATTTTCGGCCATGCACACCCTGCCTACTTCATCAGAGATTCTGCAGGTGGTTACAGGGAGAGGGTGTTTCTCACGGGGGATGTGGAAGGGAAAAAGATCGTGGTGCTTCCAGCTTTCAACGAACTGTGTGCGAGCACTGCGGTTAACCTCGACAGACCTGCAGGTTTCATGTTCAGAAAATACGACTACAGAGACTGGTATGCGGTAATGCTCGACGGTACGCTTCTGAAAATCTGATGGATTTCTGCAAAATGTAATATATAACATTATCCAAGGCAATTTCATGCTACTCCTCGAACACGAATCTAAAGCTCTGCTTGAGAAATACGGCATAAAAACCGCAACCTGCATTTTTTGCGAGACTGAAGAGGAAGCTGTCAGGGCAGCGAGAAAGCTCAGCTTCCCGGTTGTAATGAAGGTTGC
>CAZZLE010000143.1:0-3211 GCA_964654595.1 uncultured archaeon
CTGAAGGAGAAACGTCAGCAGCTGATTGAGGAGATGAAAAAGCTAAACTAAATCTTCCAGTTCCTCCTCGCTCATTCCCGTTATGTCTATAATCGTCATTCCGGTTTTGAGTTTCTGAGCCTCCTCTTGCGACATTATTTCTTTGAATGCTTCTTCCGAAACAATAAGGCTGTTACCGAGAGGATCTTCGAGAATCAGCGTCAGTTCCTCATCTCCATCAATCGTGTTCCTGATTCTCTCAAGGATCCACTCACACCTCCTTACCTTCTCCTTATCTTCTGAATTCCATCTCATTGCCGTCCTCACAACCCCCTCCACTCTATCAAGCACACCCTCGAGATTTGTTATGAAGGCCTGACTTGCGGGACCTGGCTCAATGGACACACCAATCTCAGGAATACGTATAGTGCCAGATGTTGATCGTATTACTTTAGTAAAAAGATTATCTCTGTTTATTTTTATGACATACCTGACCGGATCCTTCTCTCCAGCAATAACAGAATCAGCATGCTTGAAACCGCACTCGCAACTAACTGAAGTTAGAAGTATTTTTCCAAAAAACGGTACATCGTAGGTTGTCACCAAAACCTTCAATTCTCTTCCACAGCTCGGGCAGGATATCATCTTGAAGAGCTCCTGATTTTGTTTCTGTCAACCTTTATTCCGGTTGGTGTGATTATAACGTAATCCTCACCCAGTCCAACGATATCTCCCTTTACATCCTCCGCAAGCTGCTTTAGGTCCTTCAGAACCCTGTCAAGTGTGAGTTTATCGTGTTTTATGAATGCTATGTCGGCTACAACAATGTTCCCGTCGTATATTTCCCTCTTAATTTCAGGAATCTCGCTCAATCCCGTCACCTCAGCCACCCTGATGTAGGCTCCAGCAGCTTCGCCAATCTCAGCCTCGTACTCACTGAGATCCAGTTCTTCATACTCCTCTATATTCAACTTTTCAGATTTGCCGAGAATCTTGTCTATAATTCCCATGGTTTCACATTTGTTTAAAGTATTTAAAGATTTTTTGATGAACACTCTAAACCCTGAAAACTCTCTCTCCCGCAAGTCTCAGAAGCCTGTCCATAATACCCTCATGCTCCATAATACCTTCTATGACAATTAAATCAGGTCTCTTTGATTCCGCCTCCCTTACAGCATCGAAAAGCTTTGAAGAATATTCCTCAGGCGATTTTCCGATTTTTATGCTATCATCCGTAATTTTTTCTCTTGCAATAACTGCTACCTTCTTCCCCTTCTTTTTCATTTCCTCAGCGAATTCTTTTATTTTTTCCTTTGCCCTATCACCGGTGAAAACGTAAACTGGACAAGAGAGGGTGTAAGTATCCTTTTTCGACTCAACCACGACTTCTAAATGCTTCCTTATTCTCCCAACATCTATTGCCCCAACCCTCAATATCCTTGCCGGGTTGACTGTCAAATCCACAATCGTTGATTCAATTCCTACTCTACACTCCCCCTTAATTACCGCATCTATTCTCTCTCCGAGTTCTTCAACAACATGTTCCCATCTCGTTAAACTTGGCCTTCCAGAAATGTTTGCAGAAGGCACAACAATTGGTCTTTCCAGCTTTTCCATTAAACCAAGCGGAACGTGGTGTGCAGGCATTCTTACAGCTATCTTACCTTCAGGAGAGAGAATTTGAGGCAGAACACCCTTGCTTCTCAAAACTATCGTGAGCGGGCCGGGGAAATAGAGATCCACCATCTTTATTGCTCTATCATCCACTTCGGCAATCTTGCTCACGATCTCCTTACTCCAGACACCAACTATGAATGGTTTGTCCGGGCTTCTTCCCTTAACTTCATAAAGTCTTTTCAAGGCTTTTTCATTTGTTGCATCACATCCCATGCCGTAAACTGTCTCAGTCGGAAAAGCGACAATACCGCCTTCCTTAAGCAGTTCCACAGCTCTCAGAATCCCCTCCTTAGTTGGCTCAAGAATCTCTGCCATAAAAAAATCCTGATTGAAGGGGTATCAAGTTTTCGGAAAAACCTTTTATCCACCTGATTAATGGTTGAATGGTGATTGAATGGACAGAGTTATTAAGCTGGCTGATCAGCTTTTCGAAGATTATAAAGATTATGGAGTAGACAGAAAGGAGATTGTTGAAAAGCTAAGGAAACTTCTTGTTGAGTTCGGAGTTACCGAAAACGAGGCTGTTAGAACAATCAGAAACTACATAATAAGAGAATACGGGGCACCTGCAACAATAAGACGTGAAAGGATAACAAAGATAGAGGAGATTAAGGAGCCAAATAAATGGGTCACCGTTAAAGTCAAGGTAATTCAGCTCTGGGAAAGCAGCAGTCCTTCAGTATCCCAGGTGGGACTGATTGGGGATGAGACTGGATACATAAGATTCCTTGTCTGGACCAAAGCTAAGAAGAAGCCAGTGGAAGAGGGGAAGTGCTACATTTTCAGGAATGTTGTGGTTGATGATTATGGAGGAATCCTCAGGCTCAATGTTACGAAAATAAGCGAAATTGAAGAGATTGATGAGGATATAAAGGTAAAATCGCCAGAAGATATACGCGAGGAGGTTGAGGTTGTTGGTGCACTCGTTGCAATTCAGCAGAACAGCGGACTGATACAGCGCTGCAGTATTGAAGGATGCAACCGAGTGATAAAGATGGGGAAGTGCCCCGAGCACGGAAAAACAAAGCCAAAAGACGATCTGAGGATTAAAGGTGTCCTTGATGATGGCTACAGAACTTACGAGGTAATAATAAACGAGGAGGGGGTTGAGAATCTCACCGGAATTAACCTTGAGAAGGCAAAGAAGATAGCAGAGGAAACTCTGGACAGGAATGCCGTTCTGATTGAGCTCAAAAAAATGCTGCTCGGGAAATACCTTAGAGTTGTGGGTACAGCAACTCCAAGATACCTCATAGCGAAACATGCTGAATTTTTCAGGCCTGATATAAGGAAAGAGCTGGAGAAGATTAAAGCCATTCTGGAGGAGATACAATGACGGTTCTCCTGAAGAGGGAGGTTGCGAGAAGAGTTTTTGCCAAAGAGTTAATGAGTTCAACATACACTCTAAGAGATGAGTCGGAGAAAAGTCCCCTTTACGTTCTGACTCCTCTCGGACTGAAGTGCAGTAGAGTTTTCATCATAGGCGTTCTTACGGATATGGAGGAAAGGGGTGAGGATGGAAACATTTATAGAATTCGCGTGGCTGATCACACCG
>CAZZLE010000144.1:0-2528 GCA_964654595.1 uncultured archaeon
GTGCACGGGAAGCCAGAAGACGGTCGATATTGCACTCAGAATCACCAAACCGCTCGGAAGGGTTGTGATTGCCGGAACAGTCGCAAAAATGGACCTGGATCTGGCTCCGGTGTTTGCCAAAGAACTTAGCATTCTGGGAACCTTTGGCTGTGGAATTGAGGAAGTTGGCGGGGAGAGAAGGGATACCTTCGATATAGCTCTCGAAATTCTTCAAAAAATCGACCTCTCACATCTTTTAACCCATAAATTTGCAATCGAGGACTACAGGAAAGCCCTGAAGACTGCAATTGAGAAAAGGAAAAGCGGGGCTGTTAAGGTTGCCTTTGACTTTACTCCTTGAGCAGCACGCGGTAAAATTTAATCCCCAAGCAGACATCTTGCTATTCTGCTGCTGTAGAGGCACTCGCTGCAGGATGGTTGATTTGCATAACAGTCAACATTTGCTCCGGCATACCAGCAACCTTCAACATAAGGACAGTCAGCACACCACGGGAAGTTTTCCATGTCTTCTCTGAGCCTTTCAAATTCTCCCAATTTTTCAATCACATCTTCAACGTCCTCTCTCAAAACATTGCCAGCGGTGAATTCCTCAATTTTCTTGTAGTGCCCGCTGACATACTCATTGTGGATGTATGCGAAAGTCATACAGCTTGAAATCGATCCATCAACTCTCAGAAAAGCGGAATTTTTGTAGGGGCACTCTCTCGCTTTTGAATCCCCGAAAAATAGGGGCTCGATAAGCTCAACATTGTGGTCTTTTGCCGTATCCCTCAACCTCTCAAAAACCTCTTCCGCCCTGAAGGCCATCTCTATTCTGTCCTTTCTGCCAAATATTGAGGGCAGGTTGATTGAGTAGCCTTTCGAGTAAACTTCTTTGAGCAGCTGCCTGTATCTTCTGAGATTTTCACCTCCTCCCCTCGAGCAGTCTCTGATCGCCTCAATAAGAATGCTCTCGTCAAGTTCAAGCACCTCCTCAACAGTCATCCTGCTGCCCTCAAAGTAAACTCCCTGACTGTAAATTTCTGGATTTGACGCAACAACGTTTGTTGCAAGCATGGCAGAACCGAATTCAGCTATTCTCTCGAAGAACTGTGGAAGGAGTTCAAGGTTCTCCTTTGTCACAACAACTTCCGCAATTCCCCTCTCACCCAGCTTTTTGAGCAGTTCAGTAGCTCTGTCAACCTCAAGCCCCTTCCTGAACCTGTCGTTAACGTCGATTGACACTCCAACTTTATCTGCCATATCGAGAATTTCAGAGTCGAGCATGCCGTTGGTGCTGATTGTAATCTTCCCGCTAAAACTCTCAATTTTCCTTAAAAATTCGGGATACAGCAGCGGCTCACCATAGCCATAAATAACGTACTCCTTTGCCACACCATCAACCCTCTCAAGAACTTCGAGGGGCATGTCAGCAGCAGGGACATTTTTTCGATGACAGTACTCGCATTCGAGGGTGCAGAATGTTGTGGGTTCGATCTGAAGCCTCTTCAGTTTCATCCTCCAGCCACCGGTGGAAAAACAGCTATTCTTGCGTTTTCACTCAATCTCTCAATCATCTCATCCTTTATGTTTCTTCCGTTGACAGTTATTATCCTGTCGTTCCTGAAATTCCCGCTTTCATCGAAAACTTCCTTCAAGAAGTCATCGCCCAGTATTTTTGATGCGGCAATAAAAGCTCCCTTTAAAGTTCCATCACATTCAACCTCGATGGATTTTCCGTATTTTTCTCTCAGAGTTGCGTAAAGTTCGATCCTTACCTTCACAAAGAAATTTGGTTTTCAGCGTTAAAAACCTTCTTCCGAAATGATTGATAGGGTATAAAAATCTTTAAATTTTATGAGATGCTTCTCACATATGAGATGCTCGAAGTCCTCAAGTCTCTTGCAATGATGAACGCAACAAGAAAGGTTGTGAAGATAAGTTCGAAGGAGCTTGCGGAGCGTATTGGACAAAGTCTTCAGACTGCAGCAAGAAAGCTGAAGGAGCTTGAGGATGAGGGGCTGATAGACCGCACCCTCACCAAGGATGGTCAGTTTGTTGTTATTACCGAGAAGGGAAAGCAGCTTCTTTACAGGGAATACATGGACTACAGGAAAATTTTCGAGGATGAGGGGAGAATCAGGATAAAGGGAGAGGTTTTCAGCGGAGTTGGAGAGGGGAGGTACTACGTATCACTCGACGGATACATGAAACAGTTCAGGGAGAAGCTGGGTTTTGAACCGTATCCTGGAACTCTAAATATAAGAATTCCGAAGGAGCAAATGTATTTCAGGAGAAGACTTGATGAGGAGAAAGGAATTCTGATTGAAGGATTCTCGACAGAGGACAGAACATTCGGAGAGGTTAAGGCATTCAGGTGCAGGATTGAAAATTTTGATGGTGCGGTTGTGATTCCGAAAAGGACACACTACCCCTCAGAAATCCTTGAGGTAATTTCCCCCGTAAAGCTTAGAGATAAGCTCGGATTGAAGGACGGGGATACTGTGGAAGTGGAGGTGATTTTATGATACTCGACTTTGAAGAGTCGT
>CAZZLE010000145.1:0-5524 GCA_964654595.1 uncultured archaeon
TTCAGGGATTCTTACTGGAGAAAGGGCTTGGCAAGTGTTATAAAGGGGATCGCCCATTTTGGTGTGAGAAAACCATTCGTTCCGGGTGCTCCATTCCAGGTTGTTTGGGATCTAACCTACGCCTGCAACCTCAAATGCAAACACTGCTACGCAACAGCGGGTAAGAGTTTATCTGATGAACTCACAACTGAAGAAGCTCTTGAGCTCATAGACAGGCTTGAAAGGCTGGGTGTGACTATAATTGCCTTTTCAGGCGGTGAACCTCTGGTCAGAAAAGACGTCTTCGAGCTTACAAGGTATGCTTCAGAAAAGGGAATCTACACCGCAGTGGCAACCAACGGTACCTTAATTACTGAAGAAACGGCCAAAAAAATGAAGGAAAGTGGAGTGGGATACGTGCAAATTAGCCTTGACGGAGTGAAGGAAACACATGAGGCTTTCAGGGGAATAAAGGGTTGCTTTGACAGAACTGTCGAGGGAATAAAGAATGCGGTAAAGGCAGGGCTGTTCGTCAACGTATCGATGACAGTTACGAACTTCAACTATAAAGATGTTCCGTCAGTCGTTGAGCTATGTGAAAGACTGGGAGTTAACTGGTTCATGCACTACAATTTTATCCCAACAGGGAGGGGGAGATGGATAGTTGAATCGGACATAACACCTGAACAGAGAGAAGAACTGCTCAAATGGCTTTACGAGAAAAATAGCTCCTCAAAAATCTCCCTCCTCTCAACTGCACCCCAGTTTGCCAGAATTGCACTGCAGTGTCAGGGTGAGATCGTGCCCACACACTTCTACAACCTCAATGCAGGTGAGAGGTTAAGAGAACTGGCGGAGTTTATTGGCGGTTGCGGTGCGGGGAGGTTTTATTTTGCTATAAGGGCAAATGGAGACATTCAGCCATGCGTATTCTTCCCGCTTAAAGTGGGAAATGTCAGGGAGGATAATTTGGAGGAGTTATGGTTGCACAACCACGTTTTCGAGGATTTGAGGAACAAGGACCTGCTTGAGGGTTGCGGAAACTGCAGTTACAGATACGTTTGCGGCGGCTGCAGGGCGAGAGCATACAATTACTTCGGCGATTATCTAAAGCCAGATCCGGGGTGTGTGAATAACAGGAAGTGGTGGGAGAGGATAAAAGAGTATGAACGTATCTCTGGTGAACCCAAACGCTGCTGTTGAAGTGGTGAAGAGACTGGGGATTTCCGCTCCTCCTCTTGGTCTTGGTTACCTTGCAGCAACTCTGAAAGAGAAAGGATTCAGGGTTCAAATAATAGATGATCTTGTTGAAAAGCTTGGTTTCGAGAAGCTGCTAAGGAGGCTGAAAAACTCCGAAATTGTGGGGATAACCTCAACAACAGCAACATTCAACTCTGCCTTAAGGTACGCCAGAGTGATAAAGGAAAAACTTGGCGCATTCATTATAATGGGGGGCGTTCACGTAACCTTTCGCCCTCTTGATGCCCTTAAACACGACTTCGTTGATGCAGTCTGCATTGGGGAGGGAGAGGAAACAGTTGTTGAAGTTGCGGAAAGAGTTGAGGCCGGAAAAAGTCTTGAAGGGGTCAGGGGGATAATTTACAAAAATGAGGGCAAAATTGCTGATAACGGTCCAAGGCAATTCATCGAGGACATTGACTCCCTTCCATTTCCCGCTTTTGAATTGATGCCACTCGAAAAATACACGCTCCTCGGTCAAAAGCTCGAGTATTTTCCGATGATCACCTCCCGCGGTTGTCCTTTTGCCTGCAGATACTGCAGCTCCTCACTCTTTTTCGGAAGGAAATTCAGGGCAAGGTGTGCAGAAAATGTTGTGGATGAGATGGAATGGCTTGTTGAGAAATTCGGAGCAAAGCACATTGCGTTTGAGGATGATACCTTCACTTTAAATAGAAAAAGAGTTTTTGAGATTTGTGATGAGATAAAGAGCAGGGGAATTTATGTTGAGTGGAGCTGTTCATCAAGAGTTGACACAATAAACGAAGAAATGCTCCACAAAATGAAGGAAGCGGGATGCTCGGCAATATACTACGGTGTTGAATCAGCAAATAAGGAAATTCTTAACAAATACTACAGGAAAAGGATTAAGCTCGATGTTGTTAAAAAGGCAGTTGAGATAACGAAAAAGGTGGGAATTGAAACCATTTGCTCCTTCATCATAGGCGCTCCGCATGAAACGAAAAAGGACGTGAAAGAAACTCTAAAATTGGCTATAAAACTCAACCCTGACTACGCCCAGTTCTCAATCCTTACCCCTTATCCGGGAACTGAAATATATGAGGAGGCAAAGGAGAAGGGACTCATACTTACTGAAAACTTCGACGAGTATACTGCAGGTAAGCCTGTTTTGAAAAACTTTTACATGACCCCCGAGGAAATTTCAAAACTCCTGAAATACTGCTACCTGCGCTTTTACCTCCGACCGAGCTTTTTATGGAGGCAAATCAGAAAGGGAAACTTGAGAGTTGTGTTTGAAATTTTAATGAGAGCTGTAAAAAGGGAAAGAGAGAAGAGAGAGGGTGAAATTGAACGAATTCATGATCATTTTAAAAGACCTGCCATTTAATTTCTAAGGGAAAAGTATAAATAGCCTCACCACAGCTATTACGAAATTTGAAATGAGGTGTTGAAATTGAGTGAATTCAGAAGAGAATTTGGCCGTGCGCCACCTGTGGAAGTTGGAGATATTAGGGAAGTGAGAATTGAGGCAGTAGGTTCGGAAGGAGATGGGATAGCGAAAGTGGACGGTTTTGTGGTGTTTGTGCCCGGAGTGAAAGTGGACGATGTGGTAACGATAAGAATTACAAAAGTGCTGAAGAAATACGGGTTCGCTGAAGTTGTTGAGTAAAAAAATAAAAAATTAAAGCTTGTTCAGGAGTTCTTCAATATTGTTTATTAACTCCTTTATTTCTTTTATTTCTCCTTTCATTTCCTCGATTTTGTCGTAGCCTTCGTCTTTGATCATTGCTCCGTACTGTGTCGGGACAATTATACCGGACTGCTCAAGCACGCGCAGAGAGTATCTGATTCTGTGCTTGGGCATGTTCAGTATGTCCGACAGCTTGAATATCCCGACTGGTTGCTTCTCCATCACTGTTCTGAGGACTTCGAGATGCCTCAGCACTATTTCCGCTTCAGCCTTCAATTTTCTGAATACCATAATAATGGTAGTAAGTAACGTATATAAAAATTATGTTAGCAATTGGTTTGCCATTAAAGCGCAATATCAAATTTCCACAACCTCAATAACTTCGAGGGGTATTCGCGGCATTCTTTTCCCGATTTCATACTTTGCGATTTTCGCTGCATGTTCAGCACTTTGTGCATTAAAAACCTTCATTTCAAGAATCAGTCCTACCAAAGCTACACCTGCAACCATGAATACAGCCTTCAGCGAACTGTTGCATTTTGGGCAAGCAGTATCCCCAACATCTATTTTTACGAAATCCAGGTCAGGATTGAGCTTTTTACCTGCCTCAGCGACAGCTATGTTCATAGCATCGTTCACACTTTTCGCTCTTCTCACAATCCATGCAGCCTGGAGAACAACGAGGTAATCTGGCATCCTGAAATACTCGTGTCTCGATTTTAAAAATGTTGTGTGAATTTTCCATGCCATTGATTCGAGAATCCATCATTTCTAATGTTTATTTTTGATTATTGGTGGTGAGAACTTAAATTTTTTGGATATATAACCTCCAGATTGCTCAAAATAAAGAAAAACTTTTATATTGAGCAAATAAAGGCAAAATGATGTCGGAGAATGTCGCTGTTATTGGAGTGGGGCATTCTAAGTTTGGAACCAGGAAAGATGTGAACATTGCAGAGCTTTGCTGGGAGTCAATGAAACCCGCTTTTGAAACTGCAAATCTTGAACCAAAGGATATCGACTTTTTTGTTGTCAGCAACGCCGGTATGTGGAGCAGTGAGGCTGCAGTTCCAGCTCTGATTGCTGAATATTCAGATTTAGCGCCAAAGGGTTCGATGAGGGTTGAAGCCGCATGTGCAAGTGGCAGCGCTGCTATCAGGGCTGGATATACTGCCGTGAAGTCAGGTATGGCTGACATCGTACTCGTCCTTGGTGTTGAAAAAATGCAGGAATCACCAAATCCCAACGTTATAGAGCTCATAGGGAGGTTCGGGAGCTATTTCTGGGAGTTCGAAAATTTTGGACTGACATTTCCCGCTTACTACGCCCTTCACGGAACTGCTTACATGATGAAATATGGTGCAACTGAAGAGGACTACGCCAGGGTTGCTGTGAAAAACCATTATTACGGTGCCAAAAACCCTTATGCACAGTTCCAGAGGGAAATTGATGTTGAGACTGTAATGAAAAGTCCGTATATTGCATGGCCCTTCAAACTGTTCGATTGCTCGCCCATCACCGACGGATCAGCGTGTGTGATTCTCGCCAGCGAAGAGAAAGTCAGGGAGCTCGGTATCGATGAGAAAATCTGGATTCTCGGACAGGGTGTGGGGACTGGGACAGCAAACCTGAGCAGGAGAGAAACTTACACTTCCCTTGCTTCAGCTACCTATGCTGCCGAGCAGGCTTACAGGATGGCTGGAATTGACGTGGATGATCCAGCAAAGTACCTTGATGGTGCAAACGTCCACGACTGCTTCACAGCTCCTGAAATAATAGCCTATGAGGATCTAAGATTCTGCAGGAGAGGGGAGGGCTACAAGCTGATAAGAGATGAGCAAACGTATATCGGCGGAAAGATTCCAGTCAATGTTGATGGTGGTTTGAAGGCCAAAGGTCACCCGATTGGAGCTACAGGAGTGAGTCAGGCGGTTGAAGCTTACAAGCAGCTTCTGCAGAAGGCCGAACCAGGAAGGCAGGCGGACATCAACAGAGGTAGATGGCTTGCCCACAATGTCGGAGGTACGGGGCACTACAGCTATGTTACCATCTACGGGCTTGAAAAGAGGTGATTTTAATGAAGGAAGAGATAAAGAAGATTATTGAAGAAACAGGTTTGCCAATTGTCCGGGATGAAAAAAGCGGAACCGCTCAGTGGGTTGATCTCAGAGAATTGAGGCTCAGCTACGAAATATCGGTTGAAAACATCAAACCTTTCTACGAGGGATTGAAAGAGGGTAAGCTTCTTGGAACAAAATGCAAGAAGTGTGGAAGACTCTTCTTTCCTCCGCAGAAGGATTGCCCAAGCTGCTTCGACTCTGAAATAGAATGGGTTGAGCTGAAGAATGAAGGTACCCTCGAAACCATGACTGTTGTTTTTGTCAGACCCCCGTCATTCAGCATGTACGACCCCTATCCTGTGGCCATCGCAAAGCTCGATGAAGGGCCAAGAATTCTTGCGTGGTTTAACGGGGATCCCCGGCTGGTTAAGGCCGGAACGCGCGTTAAGGTCCAGGGGGGGAGGAGGAAGGACGGGTATCTGAGGTATGAAATAGCACCATTATGAGGTGAGGGTATGGAAGTGAAAAAGGGTTGTGTGCTGGGCGCCGGAGCAAGGGGAAGCGGAACGGATGAGGGGTGCGACAAGGGTGTGCG
>CAZZLE010000146.1:0-5270 GCA_964654595.1 uncultured archaeon
GAGCATGTTCTTTGGGAATTTCAACCGTCTTGAGTATTCTGTTAACAATATTGCTCGTGCTTCCGGGTATCAGGGCGAAATCAACAACACACGTAGGCCCATAAAACCCTCCATATCTTCTGACAACCTCAAGGCCAATAAGAGCTTCAGCCCTCTCAACACCCTCAATGAACTTTTCAACACTCTTTCTGAAGCTTTCATCCTCCTCGTAAAGAATCTCCATAATTGCGGGAGTCTGGTAGTGCTCCACAAACGGGTCATCTTCTGGTCTTACAGTCTTGGTCAGACTTCTGAGAATCTCATAGTGCGCATTCACTGAATCAACGTGCAGCCTTATAACCGCCTTACTCTGGTTTCCAGCAGCTTTCATTTTGTTTACTGCATCCACGTATGGCTTTACATCGTCGATTACGAATTCTTTTCCTCTCTTCTCCTTAATCACGTTCACATCTGCCCACTGGGCGGCCATTGCTTCTTTCACCATTTTCTCAACTACTTCATCTGCCATGAAGTATAATGGTCATGACTAACCATCATCCTTTTGGCGTACATGTGGTTGGAAACAAGTCGATATGTCCAGGAATTGAATGAGAATTATTCCAGAAAATCTGCGGATATGTCCTTAGTCATAACCAGATGATAATAATCTAAAACAACTCGAAAGACTTTTCGAGCTCCTTTTCCTGAATGTAGTGCTCTACAAGCTTCGAAATCGCAATTTTCAGATGTTTGTGGGCAGTACTCTTTGCAACTCCCAGAGCCATGGCTATATCGTTGATTGTAACTTTCCTCCTTTCGGAGAAGTATCCAAGGTCGTATGCAACTTTTAAAGCCCTTTTCTGCCCCTCTGTCATCCCGGCTCTCCTCTCCCCGATACTCCTTATTTCAATAACCTTCCACTCACCAACGTTGTTCAGGTTGGCATAAGCCTTGGGAAGGTAACTCGTGCTCGGAACGATAATCTCGTAAATCTTGCTTCCATTCTCAACAATTATGGGGGTCTTTATAAAGCAGTAGGAGTTCTCAAAAGCCTTAATGCCTGTAGTGTCGCTCACGACAGCTATAAAGCTCGCCTCTATCGGTGTTTTCTCGAGAACCTGAATGAACTTGGTGTTGGGATGCGTTTCAACTTCTCTGATGTAATCTGTAACGTACTCGGCATCAGTTATTCTGACAAGAAACAAAGCATCTTCATCATTTAAGAGGATGTAAGAAATTATTTCAGCCCTTACCGGGCAATTTTTGGTTGCAACTGCAAGAGAACAGCGATGCTGGTCAACTCTCACCTTAAGAAGATACATGAATTAATGTTATTTTTCTGCTAATAAGCCTTTCTCCAAAAAAGCTTAAATACAGTCTAATTCTGCTTGAGTCATGGCAAGATTCCCAGAAGCTGAGGCAAGGCTTTTCAACGTGAAAATCTGCATGAGATGCAACGCGAGGAACCCGATGAAGGCTAAAGTTTGCAGGAAATGTGGTTATAAAGGTTTGAGACCCAAATCTAAGGAAAGAAGGGGCAGGTAATTTATTTTTCAACTTTTCTCAAAAACCTCGTCATGTTTTTCCAGTGTCCCCCCATCCAGTAGAGTTTTTTACACTTCTCGCAGTACCACAGCTCCATTTTAAGCATATCTTCCGGAAGTTTTTCCCTTACAACAACCTCAACCGCCTCATCCGTGCTCGGTTTTCTTAGTAAGGTGTTGCAAAGGCTGCACCTGTCCATTACTATCTGAAACCTCACACCTCTTTCCATCAACTCCCTCATCTGTCCCTCTATGGAGTCCGAACTTATCAAAATCGCCTTTCTCCCATCCTTTACACTTTTTCTGTAAAGTTCTCTGTCTTTTGTAAGCAGGATTCTTTCCCGGAAGTTTTTAAGCATAAATTCATCCTCTTCACCATCAAATTCCAGCTCGGATACGCTTACTGTGTCGTAGCCTGAGATCCTCAACCATCTCGTCAGCTTTCCAAGCATTCTGTCAGTCAGAAACTTCATCTCCACCATACCGGGTCTTTCCTTTCCATTAAAGCCGCATATATTTTTCTGGCCACTTCTGTTTTTAGCTCAACCTTTTCCGCAAATTTTATCGCATATCTTGATTGCTCTCCATACTCAACAGCCTGAAAGGCAAGCTCGAGTTTGTCGGCATCTTTAACGTATATCTCAACATCGGAAAAATCGGGCTGGAACTCCATCCAGGAAAGCTGTTCCTTTTTTGCCCTCTCCCTGTCGCAACTCACGTAATGCTGAGCCAGCATGTGTAAATCCATCGTTCTTGTCTCGTGTAAATCATGGAAAAGAGCGGCGGTTGCAGCCTTACACGCCTTTTCAAGACTTTCACCGGTTTTAACTGCGAGTACAAACGCTATTACTGCCGTCCTGAAGCTGTGCTCCGCAACACTTTCGGGAAGTTTGATTCCCAGCTTAAGCCATCCGGATCTCGGTATTAATTTAAGCGAACCAGTTTCATGAATGAACTTCACGACATCATCCATAGAGTTAATAATGCAAGCTGTCAATAAGCTTTATGAAAAAGTGGAGGTTTCTCGGCATAGATGATAGCTTTGACGAGACAAAATGCTGTGTTGTTGGATGCGTGACCTGCGAAGGATACGTTGAGGGTTTCATGTATGCTGAGATAGAAATTGACGGTCTTGACGCAACGGAGAAGATTGTTGGCATGCTGAAGAAGTCAAAATTTGGAAAGCAGATAAAGTGCATTTTTCTTCCCGGTATCACCTTGGGAGGGTTTAATCTGGTGGACATTCAGAAAGTTTACGAAGAAACAGAAACCCCTGTGGTTGTTGTAATGCGAAGAAAGCCGGACATGGAAGAGTTTGATTCAGCAATGAGAAATCTTGAAAATTACTCCATAAGAAAGAGAATAGCTGAGAGAGCGGGAGAAATTCGTAAGGCCGGGAAACTTTACATTCAGACTGCGGGTCTGAGTTTTGATGAGGCAAGGGAGCTTGTTGGTGCAGCTACGCTCAGGGGAAACATGCCAGAACCCGTTCGCATAGCACATCTTGTGGCCTCTGCAATCATACACGGAGAATCAAGAGGAAAAGCATAGTGTATAGACCAAAAGCTTATATACCAAAATAACTATTTGATGTCATGCAGCTAATTGAGATCGCAGAACTGCTAACAAGTCAACCAGCCGTTCTGAGTTCACTTGTTGTTATAGGCCTTGCACTCTGCCTTATCGGATACAGAATTTTCAGAGTTTATTCAGCAGTAATAGGTTTCCTTATCGGCGTACTTGCAGGTATTTACATTGTCGTGAACTACTACGAGAACGCGGTTGTAGCTATACTCGCATCCGCTCTGGCAGGTGCTGTGCTTTTTGCCCTCATTGATAAGTTTGGTCTCATCGCTACAGGAGCGGTTTTCGGCTACTTTGCCGGTCTTTATTTTCTTCCAGAGTACCAGATTTACGCACTCGCTTTGGCTGCACTCTTCGGGCTGATAAACCTCTTCGTCGAGAAGCCTATGACCGTTATAATAACTTCTGTTTTAGGAGCCTCATCAATCGCCCTTGCCGTGCATATGGGTATAACGGGAATGCACATCTACGATGTAATTGCAGATCCAAGAAGAACATTTGACATGATCTTCTCAAACATGTACTTCAACCTCCTCTGGTTCACCCTGGTTATAACGGGAATAATAACGCAGTATGTTGCACACAAAGAAGAGGTGGAAGAAGAGTAAGCTTTTTTGCCTTATTTCCTACTATTTTTGTGATCGAAATAGACGGTAGTTTTGGAGAGGGGGGAGGGCAGATACTGAGAACTGCTGTGGCACTTTCATGTGTAACCGGAAAGGCCGTGAGGATTAAAAAAATCAGAGCCAACCGTCCAAAGCCCGGACTGGCTGCACAGCATTTGAAAGGTATCGAGGCTGCCAAAATCATCAGCGGTGCTGAGGTGGAGGGTTTAAGGCTCGGCTCCACTGAGGTTATCTTCAGGCCGGGAATCGTGAGGGGCGGAGAGTACAGAATCGACATAGGTACTGCGGGAAGCGTAACGCTAATCTTTCAGACGATTCTGCTTCCCCTTCTCTTCGCAGACAGGGAAAGCAGAGTTACGGTTACTGGTGGGACTGATGTGGCATGGGCTCCACCGGTGGATTACTTCAAAAACGTGACCTTGAAGGCTCTGAGAGAGATGAACGCTGAATGCCAGCTTCAGGTTCTGAGGAGGGGTTACTATCCCAAGGGCGGTGGTGCTGTGAGGCTGGAGGTAAAGCCATCTGAAATGAGGGGTGTGATTTTTGAGAGGCTTGATGAAATTGTCAAGGGTGTAAGTCACTGTCAGAACCTTCCGGAGCATGTTGCTGTAAGACAGGCAAATTCGGCGAGAGAATTCCTGGAGGAGAGAGGAATAAGGGCAGAGATAAAGATAGAGGTGCTAAATGGTTTATCTACGGGTAGCGGGATAGTTCTCTGGAATGGATACAAGGGAAGCAGTGCTCTTGGAGAGAAGGGGAAAAGAGCAGAGGTTGTTGGTCTGGAGGCTGCAGAGAGTCTTTACATGGAGCTGAAGTCAGAGGCAGCCTTTGATGCCCATCTGGCTGATCAAATAATGCCTTTTGCGGCAATGGCTGATGGTAGAACGGAATACACGACCAGCAAGGTCACGATGCATCAAAAAAGCAATGCTTACGTTATAAACTCGTTCCTCGGAGAGGTTGTGAGGTTTGAGGGCAGCAGAATAAGAATTAAATAAACCCCTTTTCCTTCCAGAACTCGTAGTCAGCTTTCATGAGGTTTCCATAGTTCTTTATAAGAGTTAGAAGCTGCCTTTGAAGCTCGAAATCATCCTCAGTCGGCTTCGCTCTGTATTTTTTCTCGAAAGCCTCTGCAATATTCTTGCCAAGCAAAGATGCCTTTTCCAGATCCTCCTGTCCAACCTCTCCGGGCAGCACACCGAAACCTATGGCGTAGCCCACTGGCACTATTCCCCAGGCTTTAAGCACCCTGTTGAGATACCCTGCAACCTCTTCCGGTTTACCGACCCCTGCATACACGACTATGCTGCCACCATATTTGCCCTGAAGAGTTGGTCTGTGGCCGTATGCTAACATTCTGTCAATGAATGTTTTCATCTGTGCAGTTACGTTGAGATAGTAAACAGGAGATGCGAGAATTACAGCATCACTCTCCTCGACAAGCCTTTTCATCTCCACCATGTCATCCTTCTGAATGCAATCTTTCTTCGCCAGGCATGTACCGCATCCTGTGCAGTAGTTAATCCTCTTCGAGGAC